>JAAEOK010000103.1 GCA_024244705.1 Alphaproteobacteria bacterium | reverse complement strand
GTAGTACGTCCCAAGGGTTGGGCTGTTCGCCCATGAAAGCGGTACGTGAGCTGGGTTCAGAACGTCGTGAGACAGTTCGGTCCGTATCCGGTATAAGCGTTAGAGCAGTGAGAGGACTCTTCCTTAGTACGAGAGGACCAGGAAGGACATACCGCTGGTATACCAGTTATCGTGCCATCGGTAAACGCTGGGTAGCTATGTATGGAAAGGATAACCGCTGAAAGCATCTAAGTGGGAAACCTACCTCAAGATAACTGCTCTCATTACAATACTATAATTGTAAATAAGATCACGGTAAGATAAACCGGTTGATAGGCATTAAGTGTAAGTATAGTAATATATTTAGCTAAGATGTACTAATAGATCGAAAACTTAAATTTCTAAACTTAAAAAGTTTTTGGTTGTGGTATTTTAAGGATAGAGGAACCACACTAAACCATTCCGAACTTAGTGGTGAAACTTTATTACGGTAACGATACTGAAAGGGGAGCTTTTTGGGAAAATAACTTATACCATAACTATTTATTTTATTAAATTTTAAAATCCCTGTAATGATTTTCATAATAAAACCTAGAGTTTTATTTATTTTATGGTCTTTTTTAATTAAAATTTTATAAATTTTTTCATTAATAGTTTAATTTAATAAAAAATTCTTTATGGATCATAGAAAGTTTACTTTAATATTTGATTAGAGTTTATAAATATCTACCTCTTTATAAAGCATGTAGCTTAATGGTAGAGTCTTAAACTCCGACTTTAAGGGATAAAGGTTCAACTCCTTTCATGCTTATTAAAAATTTTATATTTGGATTAAGCCTTAATTAAAAAAAGTAGCGAACGTGGCGGAATTGGTAGACGCGCTAGATTTAGGATCTAGTAAGATAATCTTATGAGAGTTCAAATCTCTCCGTTCGTATTAATTAGTTTAATAAAAAAAAATTATTTTATTTTTAAATTTTTTTATAGAAAGTTTTAAACAATAAAAATCATTGTTGGTTTTTTAGAAAATTTAACTTTCCCATTTTTTAAAGCATATAAAGTAAAATCCCGTCCAATCCCTACATTTAATCCAGCTTTAATTTTTAATCCCCTTTGACGAACTAGTATATTACCACTTTTCACAGAATGTCCTTGAAAACATTTTACACCAAGTCGTTTTGAATTTGAATCTCGACCATTTCTGGTACTACCTGCACCTTTTTTATGTGCCATAAAAATAAAATTTAAATATTACTTATAATTATTCTACTTAAAATTTGTCGATAACCTTTTTTACGTCGATATTTTTTTTTTGGTTTTATTTTATAAATAATTTTTTTAGGTCCAAAAAAATGTTTACTAATAATCCCTTTTATACTATGTTGTTTAATAAAAGGAGTTCCTAACAATATTTTGTTTTGATTTTTAACCAGTAGAACTCTTTTTATATAAACTGTTGTTCCTAATTTTAATTTAATTTGATTTAAATCAATAAATCGACCCAATTCAATCCAATATTGTCGACCACTTGCTTCAATAATAGCATATTCCATGATTCAATATTTTTTTGTTCGTTATTATAGCTATAATAAAATTTTTTTAAATATCAATAAAAATGTAGTTTAAGAAATACTTAAATTTTTTCTTTTCTTATTCCGTCGATTTTTTATTATTTTTTTTCCATTTAGTGATTTCATTCGTACTCTAAAACCTAATTTATTAAGACCTTTTCGTCTTGTAATATTTTTTATTCCTTTATTCATAAATTTTTAGTTTTATTTGCTATTCTATTAAATTAAACTAAATCTACTTGTTAGAAGTGTATAAATAACATTGTCACGATAATATTTTAGTGTTTTATTCAATGATTTATTTGCTTCATTCTTAAAAAGTATAAAAGGATCTTTTTGAGCATAAACTTCCCATTTTACTGTTTCTTTAATAAAATTAATATTTTCTAGATGTTTTCCCCAATGATAATCTAAATACTTTAACATAATAAGTTTTTCAAATAATATAAATAAACCAGGATCTATAAAACTACACCAAATTTCCTTTTTACTATAAATAGACCAAGCTTGTTGTATTAAAAAATTTTTAATAAATTTTTTATTAGAAATGTTAGGAATAGGAGTATTACTATCAAAAGAAAGAGTTATACTATATAAGAGTCCTATTAAACGTAACATTGAAGCATTTTTATTATATAGTTCTTCTGAATCCGATGTACCATATAAAAGATTAATTATATCCGCAACCATATTTTCTATCAGTTCTAATGTTATACGCCTAGTATTAGAACTAAATAAAATTTTTCTACGAAATTTATATATAAGAATACGATGTTTATTTACTATTTGATCATATTGATTTAAAGTTTTTCTTTGTTCATAATAAAGTCCTTCAACTTTTTGTTGTGCTGAATCTAAAAGTGAATTTATAAGTTTAAATTCAATTAGTTGTGTTGGTATTTGGTAATTTAATTTAATTAAAAATTTTGTTATTTTTTCCCCACCAAAAATTCGTAATAAATTATCATTTAAACTTAAAAAAAATCGTGATTCACCAGGGTCACCTTGGCGACCAGCTCGTCCACGTAATTGATTATCAATACGCCTTGATTCATGGCGCTCCGTTCCAATTACATACAATCCTCCTAAAGCCAAAACTTTTTTGCGTTCTTGTTGATAAAATTTATTATATTGATCGAATAATTTCTTATATAAATTTTTAATTATATCTACTAATCTATAATAATTTTTTAAAGAAGAAGTATTTTCGTCTTTAAAATTTAATTCAATTAATTGAATTTGTTGTAACCAATTATCAAAATAATTAAAATTTATTGTTCGAAGCAAACGTCTATATTTTAATAATAAATTAACTAATTGTAAAATAGAAAAATTAAGAATATAATCTTTTTTGATTTTATTTTTTTGAATTATTTGTTTAATTAGATATAATAAATAATTTTTAGCTCGATAATTTATATTCCCACCTAATAAAATATCTGTACCTCTACCAGCCATATTAGTTGCGATAGTTATTGAATATAAGCAGCCTGCCTGAGCAATAATTTCAGATTCGCTTTTAATATATTGAGGTTTAGCATTTAAAAGTTTATGAGGAATATTATAATAAACTAATAATTGAGATAATAATTCAGAATTTTTAATTGTTGTTGTTCCAACTAATACAGGTCGACCAATGTGAAACATTTTTCGACATTCATTGGTAATAGCTTGCCATTTTGCAAGATCATCAATGTAAATATAATCTTTTTTATCTTGTCTTATCATCGGTTTATATGAAGGTATAGCTAAAACAGATATTTTATAAATATCTTCAAATTCCAATTCTTCTGTTTTAGCTGTTCCTGTCATTCCCGATAATTTAGGATATAAACGAAAAAAACTTTGATATGTAATTGAAGCAATTGTTCTATTCCCTTTAAAGTTAAAAATACTTTCTTTTACTTCTATTGCAGTTTGCAAACCATCAGCCCATTTTCGGCCTATTAATAATCTTCCGGTAAACTCATCCACAATAATAACCTCATTATTTTTAACTAAATAATGTACATCTTTTATAAATAAATGGTATGCTTTTAATCCATTTAATATAAAATGAATCCAAGGCTGACTTAAATCATAAATATTTTTAACTTGAAGCAATTGTTCTATCTTTTTAATTCCATTTTTTGTTAAGCTAATATTTCTAGTTTTTTCATTAATCTCATAATGTTTGTGTAGTAATAAAAATTTAACAACTTCATTTGCCTTTATAATTTTTTCTAATTCAATATTAACTTGATTTGATATAATTAAAGGTGTTCGAGCTTCATCAATTAAAATAGAATCAACTTCATCAATAATACAAAAATTAAAAGGACGTTGAACTAAAGCAGATGTAGTTTGCGCTAAATTATCTCTTAAAAAATCAAAACCAAGTTCACTATTTGTTATATATGTAATATCCTTATTATAATTTTTTTTTCGTTCTATTAAAGACATTTTTGAAGTGATTATACCTGTTTTTAGTTCTAAAAAACGATAAATTTGACCCATCCATTCAGAATCTCGTTGAGCAAGATATGGATTAACAGTAACAACATGTACACCTTTTTTAGATAATGCATTTAAAAAAATTGGACTTGTTGCTACCAAAGTTTTACCTTCTCCTGTAGCCATTTCAGCAATCTTTCCCTCATTTAGAATTAAACCTCCTAAAATTTGTGTATCATAATGACGTAAATTTATAGTTCTTTTTGCTGTTTCTCGAACTAACGCAAAGCTTTCAATTAGTAAATCATTTGAAAAAGTATTTTTTTTTAAATTTTTTATTTTTGTACTTAAAATATCAGTTTTACGTTTTAATTGCCCATCTTCAAGGGCCTGATATTCAACTTCTAATTGATTAATTGAACTAATAATATTATTATATTTTATAAATAGTGTATTTTTTGAAGAAAAAGATATCATCTCATTTATTTTTCTTTGATTTATAAGTATAAGAATAAAATATACATTATTTCATAATCTTTTTTTATACATTTCAAATTTGTTTTAGAAATTGAAATAATATTAACATAATATTTATTTTTAAGTATTTAAATTTTATTTTACGTATTTAAAATTTTGAATTTTATAAAAATAATAAGTTAATTAAAATATAAAAAAAAGTTATATTCTTACGAAAGATCTCTTTAAAAATTTAATCATAAAAAAAGAATAATTTTTATAAAAAATATATAAAGGAGAGAAAGGGATTTGAACCCTTGGTACAAATAGTAAATTTTGTACAACAAATTAGCAATTTGTCGCTTTCAACCGCTCAGCCATCTCTCCAGGTAATAACTAAGTACCTTAATATGAATTAGCTCTAGCGGGATTTGAACCTGCGACCTTGGGCTTATGAATCCCCTGCTCTAACCTCTGAGCTATAGAGCTATTTATAAAAGTTATCTATTTAGTTTATAAAAACAAAATTTAAAAATCATTTAAATTGATTTTTTTTTTATTTTAATATACAATTCTTAGAATTATAATATTAATTAGGGATTGTAGTTCAAATGGTTAGAGCACCGCCCTGTCACGGCGGAAGTTGCGGGTTCAAATCCCGTCAGTCCCGTTCTTTTTTATAATTTAAGTATTAGTAATACTTATTATTTCTCATTTTGCTCATCCCACCAAATAAAGTCTTCTCCATCACGACCTAAAGCTACTTCTACAGCTTCACGAACAACCCAAAGTTTAGGATACTTTCCAAAAAGAGCCTCTAAAAAAGCAGTGAAACTTATAATAAAAGCAATTACCCAAATAATAATTCCCCAAAATTCTAAATCTGTATCAGTTAAACCGATCCTAGTAAGTTTAATTTCCCAATCATACCATTCATGAGGTACATTAAGTATTAAACTAATAAATAAACTTCTTAACCAATGAAAACGAATAAAACGGCTTTTTGGAAATTTCAAACGACTAACTAAAATATTAAGAGTAAGAAAATATCCAATATTAAGCTCATCACTCATATTTATATCATAAAAATCAATTAAATCAGCAACAAAATAAGGAATATTATTTTGAACTACATTAGATGTAGCAAGTAAACTTCCTCCATATATAGAAGTTATCTCCATGATAGGTTTAAGATAAGGTAAAGCCGCTAAAATTTGTTCAAATATAGTCTTACAGTTTTGAGAAATACTTTTTAAAATTTCGGGGAAATTGTATCGTAATTTTGTGAAAAAATAAAAAAAAAATATAAAAAAGAATACGGACCATTTAAAATGAGTAATAAAAAACTGAAAATTATTAATTAATGGTATCATAATAAATCCTATTTTATTTGAACCTTGACCAATATTTATAAAAAAAATATTTAATTTTAAATAAAATCTTATTATTTGTAGATCTTTTTTTAACTATACTAATTTTATAAACTATTTGATAAAAAATCGTTACTCGATTTTTTAAATATTTAACATATTGATTTTATAAATTACTAGTAAGGTTTACAAGTAGTTCTGAAAGACTTTCCTCATCTTCTTCAACATCATTTTCAAATTTTTCAAAATTCAAATCTTCTGTCGAATTATCAATTTTTGAATGATATTTTAATAATTGTGCTGTTCTTTCTTTTAAAATATTACTTTCATTTTCTAATTCCTCTTTCGAAATTGAACATATATGTACATCAATATCATGAGATAAAGTTAAATCTATATTAACTTTTACTGGACTAGTAGCTCTTAAAGAAGCATATTGAAGTAATTTTAAAGCCATAGGATCTTCAATTAAATTTGTAATTGCTCGACGCATTGGCCTTGCTCCCATTGTAATATCATAACCTTGACGTAAAAGCTTTGATCGAACTCGACTAGAAATTCGTAAAATAATTTTCTGTGAGACAACCCTCAAAATAAGATCTTGTAATAACATATCTAAAATTAAGAAAATCTCATCTTTATTTAAAGGTTGAAAAATAATTAATTCATCAATTCTATTAAGAAATTCTGGTTTAAAAAAGTTTTTTAAAGATTGATTTACTAATTTACAAAGTTCATTATAACGTGAGGCTTTTAATCTTGCAATTTCTTCATAATAAATTAAAAAATCATCATTTATTTTATTATTTGTATCTTCCCATCCTTTTGTAAAATCTTCAATAATATTTGAACCTAAATTAGATGTCATTATTAGAATAGTATTTTTAAAATTAACTATTCTACCTTTTGCATCAGTTAACCGGCCATCTTCTAAAACTTGCAATAATGCATTGAAAACATCTGGATGAGCTTTTTCAACCTCATCAAATAAAATTAATGAATACGGTTTACGACGAACAGCTTCAGTAAGTTGTCCACCTTCACCGTATCCTACATAACCTGGTGGAGAACCTATTAATTTAGAAACTGTATGTTTTTCCATATATTCAGACATATCAAGTCTTATCATAGTATCTTCAGATCCGAAAAAATAAGAAGCTAATGCTTTTGTTAATTCTGTTTTACCTACACCAGTAGGACCAGCAAATAAAAAGCTTGCTATAGGTCGTTTTGGATTTTTTAATCCAACACGAGCACGACGAATAGCTCGTGCAATAGAACTTACTGCATAGTCTTGACCAACTACAGATTGATGTAACATTTTTTCTAGATCTAAAAGTTTTACTGTTTCATCTTGAGCAATCTTATTTACAGGAATCCCAGTCCAAGAACCAACAACAGCTGCTATGTCCTCTTCTAAAACTTTTGGTTTAGATATAATATTTTTAAGACCTTGTGCTGAATATTCTATTCTTTGTTTAATTTTTTCTATTTTATCTTGTACTTCTTTTGTTTGTTTTTTTATTTCTTCTTTTTTTAATGGTAATGTTTTTGGTTTTACTTTTACAGTTCCTAAAAAATTATTTTTTAGGGAATTAGTTTTAGGAATATTTTTCTTACTTTCTATTTCAAATGTTTTTAAATTTTTGTCTTTATTAAAATTAAAATCTAATTTTTTTCTTATTGAACATTCTGCAAGTTTTTCATCAGAAAAAAGCTTTTGAAATTTCACTAACTCATCTTTTTTTGAAATATTTAAATTTCCATTGAAATATTTTGGAAATTTTATTATTTTCTGTATAAATTTTAAACCTTTTTTAACATCTTCCTCCGCTGAAAATTCATTATTTATTTCATTTAATTGAATAAAATTAATGACTTTTGATAAATGCCGATCATTTATTAACTGTTCTTTCGATTTTATATTAATATTTTTTTCTTTATTTTTAGAATTAGTAAATTGTTGTTTTAAAGTATTTTCAATTTGAAATATTTTTAAAAAGGAATTAGAAGATATATTTTGCAATTTTTTTAAATATGCAGTTTTATTTTGAAATTTTAAATTTATAGAAATATTAAAAAAATAATTATAAAAGATAGGATTCCATTGCTTAATCAAATTTAAAGGAATTAAAATTTTTTCTTTAGATTTTAAATTTGAAAAAGTTTTATTAATAATTAAAATTCTTTTTTTCTTTTTTATATTTTCGTATTTTTTAATTCTTTTTTTATTAAAATATTTTGAATTAATATTAAAACTAATATCGTTTTCTATATCATTTTCAGAATTCTCAAAAATCGTTGTTTTAAAATTTTTATATGATAAAATTTTTTTATCATAAAAAACATTATTAAAAGAAAATGGTTTAATAAAAGAGCAAAAATCATTCATTTGTAATTTATTCCTTATTTTAACATCTAATTGAGAAATATCATTCTTTAAGATTAAATAATTTTCTTGATGAATTAAATTTTGTGTTATAAAATAATTAATACTTATAGGTGAAAATAATTCTAAATAATTATTAAAAAAATAAATTAAATTATGAATTATATTATTTTTTATTAAATTTAAAGGTTCTTTTTTATTTAATTCTATTAGTTCGTAAATAAAATTATCAATCTTTAAAATTTCATTTGCTAATGATAATTCGTCATTAATTAATTTTCTTTGATCTAACTGTTTATTCTTTATTAAATTTTTACTTAAAAGTTTATCTAATTTTTTATTTATTGAATCTTCATTATCCCATTGTATTAGATTAGTTAAATTTTTATTGTATTCTATTGAAATGGAACTAGATTTATTTTTTTCTTCTTTTTCTATAGGATTATAACCCTCATGTATTTCTAAGAATTCAAAAGTAGGATCTAAAATCATATCCTTCACATGATAATACGGAAAGGAAACACTTTTAAGATCTCTATAAAGATCATCTATCGTTAAAGTTTTTTCTGTAGCTATTCTTATTTTTGGTAATATTTCACAATAAAGTGTTTTGGTTCCAGGATAATCATATAATTTATGCTCTAATTTTTTAATTATCTTTGAATTAAAGTTTTTATGATTTTCTAAACTATTAAATAAAGATTTTATTAAATTTACCATTATTGCAAGTTGTAACTCCTTTAATAATACAAAATTTGGAGCAGCAATATAAATAGATGGTTCCTCTTTTTTCATTTTAGGTAATGAGAGAACAAAAAAAGTATCTTTATTTTTTTTATTAAAATTTCTCTCACTTGGAAAAGTAAATTTAAAGCAATTAAGTAAACTAGTTGGAATTGAACTAGCTGAACCGATTAACCCTATTATAGAATCACTTTCAGGAAATTCACTACATAAAATATGATAATTTGCAGATATTGCACTATTTATAAATCCTAATTGAAAATTTTTACCGTATCTAGTTGGAGCATCTAATAAAAAAATAAAACAAGATAATTCCTCCAGAGAAGTCTCAGTTAAATTAATAGGTATTAAATTTTTAAACAAAGAATCTATTAAATTAGACATATTATCTGAAGAAAATAAAACTTGGTTTATCAATTCAAATATTATATTTTTTTCTTCAATTACATTAGGATTATCATGAGAAGCCCATCCTTTATAAGTAAAGTCGTTAATTATAGCGTTAAAATTATCTAAATTAGGAAGTAAAGAAAAATAAGTATTTTCTTTATTTAAAAAATAATTATTACGCCATTCTTTCATTTTTTCCAATAAATTTATACCGATTCTTTCAAAAAGAAACCAAATAAAATCTTCATCTTTTTTAATTTCATTATTTTTTGATATTTGTTCTGATTGCTCATCCCATATCATTTTTTTATTAATTAATTCTTTTATTTGGTTAATTTTTAAATCCTTTAATTTCAGTTTCTCATTTTTTTCTTTAGACAGGTTAAACCACAATAATTCTTCAATAGTCATCAGTAATGATGATAAATTTTTTAAAGGTTTAATCCGTTTAAATTTTTTATTTGAATTAGTTTTTAATTCTAAGGAATTATTATTAACTAATTCTTTAGGTAATTTTATATTTTTATTATTACTATTTTTTAAGTCATTAATTTTTAATGTTAGAGTTTTAGTTATATTGAATTCCGATTTATTATCATGATCTAATATTTCTAATAATTGACTAATTTGTTTAATTATTAAATTTTCTTTTTTACTTTTAGATATTTGATTCTCTTTTTGATTTCTATCAAATTTTTTAATTTTTTGTTCTTTAATTTTTGCTAATATTTGTTTTTTAGATTTTTCAGGTCCTTTATCTTTATAATCTTGAAATTTTTTATTTACATCTATTTTTAATTGGTCTTTAATTTCGTTTATTTGATTCTCTAAATATTTCTGAAATTGTTTATTTATTTTTTCAACTAAAACTTTATTTCCTTTATAAAAATTATAAAATTCTTTTTCTGTTATTTTTTTTAAAGTATCGTATAAATGTTTATTTGATTCTTTAGAATAATTTTTGTTATAGTTTTTATTTAATTCATTTTCTAATAATTTATCTGCATTTTCACGTAATTTAGAATTTAAACAAATTCGATAAGGTAGTCCATCTGGTGCAAGTACAGCAAAATCTTTAAAGGAACATTGATTTAGAAGCTTATGTCCAAAATCTATTTCATTTTCCATTAATTGATCTTTTAATAAGATTCCTTTTTCTTCTGCTTTTACTCGTGCTTGATCTCTTTCGAGAGTATATTGAATAACTTTTTTTATTCTATTTCTATAATTCATTTCACTATCCAACAACTCTGCAGCTTTTTTATAATCTTGTATTCTTATACACTTATCTTTTTCAACAAGTATCTTTTGCAAATCCTTTTCTAATGCTTTAGCTGCTAAAGGTAATCTTCTATTATTAAAACGAACTAAAGCACTGGCTTCATCAATTAAATCTATTGCTTTATCAGGTAAAAATCGATCTGCTATAAATTGTGCTCCCATACTTGCTGCAGCAACGATAGCACGATTAGAAATATGTACTTGATGATGTTGTTCATATTTTTGTCGTAAACCACTCATAATAAAGATAGTTTCTTCAATACTTGGTTCATCTACATTTACAGGTTGGAAACGACGTTCTAAAGCAGCATCTTTTTCAATATGTTGACGGTATTCTGAAATCGTTGTAGCACCAACACACTGGAAATCACCTCTTGCTAATGCAGGTTTTAAAATATTAGCTGCATCTAGAGCACCTTCAGCAGCTCCTGCTCCAACTAAAGTATGAACTTCATCAATTACAACTATATAATTTTGATTTATTTGAATTTGTTCGACAATTTTTTTTAATCGATCTTCAAATTCTCCTCGATATTTTGTACCTGCTAATAATAAACCAATATCTAAAACAATTACTTCTTTTCCATCTAAACCTAATGGAACATCTCCTGTTCGAATTCGTTGAGCTAAACCTTCAGCAACTGCTGTTTTTCCTACACCTGGTTCACCAATAAGTATTGGATTATTTTTACGACGACGAGTTAAAATCTGGATAACTCTTTCAATTTCTTTAGTCCTTCCAATTACTGGATCTAACCTATTTTCCTCAGCTGCTTTAGTTAAATTTACTGTATATTCATCAAGAATTTTTAAATTAAGTGAATTATTAATATTGGAATTATAACTTACACTTTGAAAATTTTTATCATCTGTTAAAGTAAATACTTTCTCTAAATTATTTTCTTCTTTATTTTTTTTTTCTTTATCAAATTCACCTATCCTATCTAAAAGAGTATTTCGAAGTTTAAAAAAATCAACTCCTAAAGCTTTTAAAATTTTATGAGCAATCCCAGTTTCTTCGTCTGTTACAGCTAATAATAAATGTTCAGTTCCAATATACCCATGACCAAAATTTTTGGATTCTTTTAAAGCCAATTCTAATGTTCGTTTTGCTCGTGGAGTAAATGGTATCTCAACTGAAACAAAACCAGAACCTCGTCCTACTAAACGCTCTACCTCTAACCTAGCATTTCGTAAATTAACTCCATAAGATTTTAAGACTTGAGCTGCAATTCCTGTATTTTCCCCTATTAATCCTAATAATAGCTGTTCTGTTCCAACAAAATTATGCCCTAATTTTCGAGATTCCTCTTGAGCAATCATTACAGCTTGTAAGGCTTTTTCCGTAAAGCGCTCAAACATTTTATCGATCATTATAAAAAAAAACAATTTTACCTTATTTTAATGGTATTTATTTTTGTTCGATTATACTATAAAAAAAATAACAATGAATAGAATTAAAAAAAAACAAATACAACTTTTTTTTTAATAATAAAAATTTAGTTAAAAAAAGAAGTTAAGTTTTTTTAATTATTAATCAAAAAGAAGAAATATCCCCTTTTTGTATATTTGATAAAATAGTTTTATAAATTATTTATAAAAACATATATTATTTAAATAATATATAAATTTAATCAAAAGTTTATTATATCTCTTTTTAATTTTATTAGTTACTTTGATAATTTTTTATATTATGTTAACTTTAAAGAGTTTTAATTGTTAAAGAAAATTGAATTATGAATCGTATTTTAAATTTTTTTTGTCTTATTTTTAATATAATATTATTAACTTTAATTTTAATTCGAGATCCTAATGAATTATCATTTCAAGAAAATTTAAGTTATATAGGAATATTTAATAATATAAGTTTTTTTAAAAAAATTATAGATCAAATTCTTCCTTTATTAATTTTTATTTTTTTTCTAACGAACTATATTTTAAATTTAGTATCTTATCTAAAATAATTTTAATAAAATTAAAATATTTTAAAAAATATAACTATTATTTATTAGATTTTATTCGTAAAAATGTATTATTAATCATCTATTTTTTTATCCATTATAAATTACTTATTTTTAAATAAATAAATTTTAATAGATTTTTTATTTAAAATTTTTATTTTAATCTAATTTATTTTGATCTAAATATAATTTTCTTAATAAGGTCTTACTTTAAATTTTATTAAATTTTTCTTAAATATAAGTTAAAATTATTAACTTAATATGACAAGCCAATTTACATTAATTTGAAAAATAGAAATCACAAAAAAATATTTTGAATAAAGAAATTCAATATTGAAAAATAATTTTTTATTTAACAGAAAAAGTAATGCATTAAAAATTTATATATGAAATATATAATATCATAATTTTTTAATTATATCTAGAATAATTTATTATTATAATACTGATCTTTTTAATTAAAAATATTTGAATCTTTTTAATAATTAAATTACAATAATAAAATTATAAAAATAGCTTATCTTTGAAAATTTAAACGGAACGTAGCGCAGCTTGGTAGCGTATCTGCTTTGGGAGCAGGATGTCGCAGGTTCAAATCCTGCCGTTCCGAATTAGTATTTTTTAATTTTAAAACTTTAACTTAACCATTTATAACCTTTTTGTTCGAGTACTTGTGCTAAAGTATGATCACCTGATTTAATAATTTTACCTTTTACCATAACATGAATAAAATCAGGCTTAATATATTTTAATAATCTATTATAGTGTGTTATGATAATTAAACTTTTATTTTTATCAGCCTCCTTTAATTTATTTATAGAAGAAGCAATTAATTTTAAAGCATCGATATCTAAACCAGAATCTATTTCATCTAAAATTCCTAGTGTACTATTTAAAATAGCAAATTGAAGAATCTCATTACGTTTTTTTTCACCTCCAGAAAATCCTTCATTTACATTTCGATAAAGAAAATCTAAATTCATATTAACTAATTCAAGTTTTTTTATAACAAATTCTAAAAACTCTATTGGACCTAATTCTGATAAACCTGAGGCTTTTCGTGATGAATTATAAATAAGACGTAAAAAATCTTCATTGGTAACACCTGGTACTTCAATTGGGTATTGAAATGCTAAAAAAAGTCCTTTATGTGAACGAATAGCAGGATCTAATTTATTTATATTCTCATGATTAAAAAGAATTTCACCTTTTGTAATATTATATGCAGGATGTCCAGCTATAACTTTTGATAAAGTACTTTTTCCAGAACCATTTGGTCCCATAATAACATGAATTTCTCCTCTTTTTATGCTTAAATTAATTCCTTTTAAAATAGAATTTTCTCCAATATTTGTATATAAATTTTTTATTTCTAATCTTTTATTCATTTTATTTATCCTATACTTCCTTCTAATTTTAAACTCAATAAGCGATTTGCTTCCATTGCAAATTCCATTGGTAATTTTGTAAAAATATCTTTACAAAAAGCACCAACTATTAATCCAATAGCCTCTTCTATAGAAATTCCTCGTTGTAAAAAATAAAAAATTTGTTCTTCTCCAATTCGGGCAATTGAAGCTTCATGCTCTACTTTTGCAGTAGAATTAGCGACCTCTATATAAGGAAAAGTATTAGCATATGAATTTTTTCCAATTAAAAGCGAATCACACTGTGAAAAATTACGACTATTAAAAGCTTTAGATCCAATTTTTACTAATCCACGATACGTATTTTTAGAGAAACCACAAGAAATACCTTTTGAAATTATTTGACTTTTTGTATTTGACCCTATATGTAACATTTTTGTACCTGTATCTGCTTGCTGATAATTATTTGTTAATGCAACTGAATAAAACTCACCCTTAGTATTATTAGCTAAAAGTATACAACTAGGATATTTCCATGTAATAGCAGAACCTGTTTCTACTTGTATCCAAGAAATTTTTGCATTTTTACCTGCACATAAACCACGTTTAGTAACAAAATTAAAAATTCCACCTTTTCCAAATTTATCCCCAGCATACCAATTTTGAACAGTAGAATATTTTATTTCTGCATTTTCAAAAGCAATTAATTCAACAATAGCAGCATGAAGTTGATTATTATCGTATTGAGGAGCTGTACAACCTTCTAAATAGCTAACAGAACTATTTTTTTCTGCAATAATTAATGTACGCTCAAATTGTCCTGATTCTTTATCATTAATACGAAAATAAGTAGAAAGTTCTAATGGACATTTTATAGATTTTGGGATATAACAAAAAGAACCATCTGTATAAACTACAGAATTTAATGCTGAAAAAAAATTATCCCCACTAGGTACAACACTACCTAAAAATTTTTTAATTAAAGAAGGATATTCTTGAATACCTTCAGAAATTGAACAAAAAATAATTCCATATTTAGCTAAATCTTCTTTAAAAGTTATAGTAATAGAAACACTATCAAAAACAGCATCAACAGCTACATTTGCTAGTCGTTTTTGCTCATTTAAAGAAATACCAAGTTTTTCAAAAGTTTTTTTTATTTCAGGATCTAATTCATCTAAACTATTAAGTTGTGGTTTTATTTTAGGTGCGGAATAATATTTTATTTTATCATATTTGATTAATGGAAGAACTAAACTTGACCAACTTGGTTTTTTCATAGATTTCCATTTTTGAAACGCTTTTAAACGAAATTTCAATAAAAATTTAGGTTCTTTTTTTTTCAAAGAAATTTTATTAATAATATCTTCATTTAGTCCAAAAGGTAAGCTATCTACTTCAATTTTAGTATTAAAACCATATTTATATGGTTGATTTATTAACTTATTAAGAATTAAATTTTCACTATTCATATGCTATAATAAAAAAAGATATGTACTAATATAATATATTTCGTTATATATTATATCTTATAATATTTAAAAAAAATTCTATTTTATTTTATAAAAATGTAATTTTGGATTCTAATTCTAATTTGTCTATTTATAATATTAATATACAGGATAAAAAAAAGCAAAAAAAATCTAATTTTTATAAAAAACTTAGTTGTAAAATTAACAAAATTTTTAAATGAATACATCTATATTTATAGTTAAAATTGTTAGTCAACCCATTCAAAGTTTCTTTATTGGAGATATTAGTATTGTGGAATTAATTGTTGAATTTCCAAAAGCTAAAAAAAAAAAAAGTTTTCACGATATTAGATTATCAATTTGGGGTGATTTAGGAGGAGATATATGTAAATATTATCAAATAGGTGATTATGTTATTGTTGAAGGGTTTTTAAGTTTAAGAGCTAATGTTTCAGGTATTACGTTGGATAAAGAACCTGAATTTACAATAATAAAATTTTATCCTTTCTTATTAACTGAGTAAAAAAAATAAAGAATAACAACTATAGTTTTATTTCATATTATCTAGTCTTTTAGAATTTTCTTTAATTCTTTTTGCAATTAAACCACGTAATCTTATATTTTCCCATCCTGCAGATAATGTCATAATAATAATTAAAATTTGGCTAAACAATAAAATAGGGTCTAATCGCCAACCATGAACTATTAAAATACAACTGTATATAAAACCGACTGTTGCAAAAAAGATATCTTCATCACGCGATAATTCTGGTCGAACAATCCTTACAAAATATAAAATAGTAGCTCCAAGAACAACTAAAAATCCTAATAATAAATTTGCAGTAAAGCCAATATTTATCATAATATAAAATTAAATACAATTTAATTAAAAATTTACAGTTAAACTTATTAACTTTTTTATTATATCATATTTATCTATATTTTATTTAAAGAAAATAAAACATCTTTTAATCTTTTATTGTATAATATATTTAAAAGATTAACCTTAATGAGCGAGTATAGTTTAATGGTAAAATATTAGCCTTCCACGCTTAAGATACGGGTTCGATTCCCGTTACTCGCTTTCTAAAACCTTAAATATATTACGAAATTATGAATAGAAACACTAAAAAATTTAATAATATCATATATATATAATATTTTGGGTTGCTAACTCAATGGTAGAGTACTCGGCTTTTAACCGAAAAGTTCTGGGTTCAAATCCCAGGCAACCTAATTTTAAAATATTGCAATTAAAAAAATAAAGTAAATTTGACATTTTAGTTTTATTCTTTTAGAATAATTTAAAATAAAAAAAAAGCGGATGTAACTCAGTGGTAGAGTGTAACCTTGCCAAGGTTGATGCCACGCGTTCAAATCGCGTCACCCGCTAGTTTATAATAAAAAAATTAAAAAATATAATTATTTTTGTAAAATAATATTATATTAAATAAGATAAAACTATATTATGAATAATTTATTAAAAGATCCACTAGTTATTAGTGGAAAAAGTTTTGATTCACGTCTTTTATTAGGTACAGGTAAATATAAAAATTTAATACAAACACAAACCGCTATTCAAAAAAGTAGTTGTTCCATTGTAACTGTAGCTCTTCGACATTTCACAATTGGAAAAATTTCAGAAGATTCTATAACAACTGGACTTAATTGGAAAAAATTATGGTTGTTACCAAATACTGCTGGTGCTAGGACTGCAGAGGAGGCTATTCGTTTAGCATATTTAGGACGTGAATTTGCAAAAAAAATAAAACAACCTACAAATAATTTTGTTAAATTAGAAGTTATTTCTGATTCAAAATATCTTTTACCAGATCCAATTGGTACAATAAAAGCAGCAAAGTTTTTAGTAAAAAAAGGTTTTTCAGTCTTACCTTATATCAATGCAGATCCTATGTTAGCTAAGCATTTAGAAGATTTGGGTTGTAGTACTATAATGCCATTAGGTTCACCTATAGGTTCAAAACAAGGTATTCAAAATCTTCAAAATATTCAAATAATTATTGAAAATGCTAAGATCCCTGTTATTATTGATGCTGGTATAGGTAATCCACATGAAGCAGCATTAGCTATGGAATTAGGAGCAGATGCAGTATTATTAAATACTGCAGTTGCACAATCAAAAAATCCAGAAATAATGGCTTTAGCAATGAAACTAGCAGTCGAAGCAGGAAGATTAAGCTTCATATCTACTAAAGATAATATAGAAAAAAGGCAATATCTAGCTTCTGCAAGTTCTCCATTTTCCGGGACCAATTTTTTAGTATAATTTTATTAAATAGATTAATTTTAAATCTTTATAATTAAAAAGAAATCATATAAAAAAAATTACTAAGCTTTACTGAAAATAATAAAAAAAATGGTCTCATTTTTCTAGAAATGTTTCCAAAAAAACCCCCAAGGGAATTCGAATCCCTGTTGCCTCCGTGAAAGGGAGATGTCCTTGGCCTCTAGACGATGGGGGCAACAAAATCTTTTTTAGATAGTTTTAAAAGATGTTATGTAAAATACATTTTACATTAGTTTATTTTCTCTGTCAAAAAAATTACAACAAAAATTAGAATTCTAATAACTAAAAAATAAATTTTAAGAATACAATTTATATTTACCAACTTGCTTTTCTAATTCCTGGTAAAAGACCATTATGAGCCATTTCTCTAAAAGAATGACGACATAAGCCAAAATCTCTATAAACACCTCTACCACGTCCTGTAATCCAACATCTTCTTCTTAATCTAACTGAGCTACTATTACGTGGAAGCTTTTCAATTTTTTCATGAATAAAAAATTTTTCTTGAATTGTTTTAGCTTTAATAAAATTTTTCTTTAATGATAATCTAATATTTTTATATTTTTTAGTTATTTTTTGACGCTTTAATTCTCTCTCAATAACAGATTGTTTAGACATAATAGAAATGTATTTTAAAAATAAAATTTTTTAAATTCTAACTCAAAAAATTATTTGTTTATGTAAAAGAGAATTATAATAAATATTATTATTTAATGCAAATTATTTTTTAATTTTGACATTTTAATTAAAGTTAAATATAATTAAAATAACGCGGAGTAGAGCAGTTGGTAGCTCATTGGGCTCATAACCCGAAGGTCAATGGTTCAAATCCATTCTCCGCAACGTCTTTACTTTTATATTATAATTTTTTTTTTCACAAAATAATTATAAAATTAAAAAAGCTAAATCATAAATTTATCTAGACTATTTATAAATTTTTTAACTTAGTTAAAAAAATTTATCGAGGAGAGATGGCAGAGTTGGTTGATTGTATCTGATTTGAAATCAGACGAATGTTTTACATTCCGTGGGTTCGAATCCCACTCTCTCCTTTCCATATCTTTTTTTTTTATAATACTTATATTGACAAGAAAGTCTATTCTAATATACCTTAGAAATTAGAGAGAGTTAAAAAATAATCAATTTTTTGAATCGATACGTTTTAATTAAAAAATAAGGTATGCCTAAGTTAAAGTCGTGTAAATCTGCAATGAAGAGATTTAAGAGAATTGGATTAAGAAAATTTAAACGGAAAAAATCTTTTAAAAGTCATATCTTAGTAAGAAAGCGTCCAAAACGAAAACGCCGACTTTCTAAAAGTTCTTTAATACATAAATTTGATATTAAAATGTTTTGGAAAAAGATTTTAATAAAAAAATAAATAAATAGAATTTCTTACAAAAATTAAAAAATAAAAAAGAATTAACAATTTTGTTATTATTATGGTAAGAATTAAAAGAGGTAGTATTGCTCGGAGACGTCGACAAAAAATTTTAAAATTGGCTAAAGGTTTTAGAGGATCATCATCACGATTATTTCGTGTAGCCAATCAACGAGTTATGAAAAGTTTATCTTTTTCATATTGTCATAGAAAACAAAAAAAACGAAAATTTCGACAATTATGGATTATACGTATTAATGCAGCTTTACGTCAAAAAGGTTATAAATACAGTCATTTTATAAAATTAATAAAAGATTCAAATATTTTATTAAATAGAAAAATGCTTGCAAATTTATCTGTTGTTGATTCAAAAACATTTAATAGTTTACTACGAGATCTTTATCATAATTTCTAAAATTTACTAAATAAAAATAAATATATAATTTTAAAAAAATTAAAAATGTCCTCTAGAAAAAAAATAAATAAAAAAAAAAATAGTATTCAAGAGGAAATTAAAAATCAAAATCAAATTATAAAAAAAGAATCTCTTAATTCTTATCAAGACCTTATAATAAATTTTGAACAAAAAAAAGAATTTCTTGAATCTAAATTTCGTAATGCACCCCAAAGAAAATATTTTATAGAAATTAAAATAGAAGAAGAAATCGGTTCGCTTCTTCGAATTTTTTCTTTATTTAATCGTCTTAATATTTCTATTGAAAGTATGACCACAACTTCATTTTTTGCTAAAAAAACAATTCGTTCAATTATATTAGTTATCTTAGCAAATGATTATGAAATAGAACATTATTGTAACCAATTAAAAAAAATTACAAGTATTTTGCAAATAAATAGTTTTAATAATATTCCTATTATTGAAAGAGAACTTCTTTTAATTAAAGTAAAAATAAATATTCAAAATAGAGATCAATTAATTGATATTTTAAAACCATTTCAAATAAAAATTGTTGATATTAATCCATCTTTTTTAATTATTGAATTTTCAGGTGATTCTGGAAATATACAGATGATGGAGCTTATGCTTGATCAATTGAAAAATGAAATACCTACGTTTCAATTAGTGGATTTGACACGTACAGGAAAAACCGTTATTTCACGAGCTTCAGGTTTTGATAGTAATTATATTTTTGAAAAAGGAATAATTCAACCTCTAATTTTAGAATCATCTAATAAGGTTAAAGATTAATTTAAAAAATTTTAAAATAGGGGCAGGGGGACTTGAACCCCCACGACTATAATTAAGTCAACGAATTTTCATTCCATTACAATTTTCATTGTTTATTTAAAATAAAATTTAATTTTAAATATATTGAAATTGGACTCTATCTTTACCTTTTTTTAGGGTAGTTCCCGTTGAGTCTCTGCACCTTTCAATGAGTATTTTTAAGATTCTCATTAATTTGGCTCAGAATTATCGTATTAATTTTTCATAAATTAAAAATATTAACGTAGATTTTTCTGAATTTGAGAACTTACTCATACTAGTATTAACTAACTAGTTGGCTCAAAATTTAAGTCCGTTGCGTCTACCATATTCCGCCACGCCCCCTAATATTATTCGATATTTTGGAGGTGACACTCAGATTTGAACTGAGGAATAAAAGATTTGCAATCTTCTGCCTTACCGCTTGGCTATGTCACCTTTATAAGGATAATATAATTAATATTTATAAAAAAGTAAATAGGTATACATATCTCTTTTCTTTTACTTTATTCATTATTTCTATTATGGCTGTACCAAAAAAACGTACATCAAAAACAAAATCAAAAACTCGCAAATCAAATTGGATGGCAAAAACTAAAAAAACTGCTAAAATTTCTGAATCATTAGCAAAATCCTTATTAAAAAACAAATAGATTTTAAAATTGAATAACTTTTTTTAAAAGGTCTATCTTGATTTTAACTTTAAACATTTATGATTATTATAAAAAAGTCAAGTAATTTTTTTTATTAAATCTTTTTTAAATATTTATTTTAATTTAGAGTAAAAAAGAAATAAATGAGTTCCGCTTTTATATCATAAAATAACATCGTATATCATTCGTATTTGCATCTGTGGCCGAGTGGTTGAAGGCACCGGATTCATAATCCGTTTTCTTTTGGAACGTCACTGGTTCAAACCCAGTCAGATGCATAAAAAGATTAATTAAATTAGTAACAATTAATTAAATTATTTTTCTTTTAAGACGACTAGCTTTGTCTGATAAGTTTCGTAAAAAATAAAGTTTTGCTCTTCTAACTTGGGAATATTTTTTAATTTCTATAGATATAAGAAGTGGAGAATGTAATAATAATGTTTTTTCCACTCCAATTCCTTGAATTTTTTTGCGAACAGTTATTGTTTTATTAAGACCTTCATTTGTTATTGCGATAATAATTCCTTCAAAAAATTGTATTCTATTTTTTTTTCCGTCTTGTACCATTAATCCAAGTTTAACAAAATTACCAATGGATATATTTGGTAATAATTTTTTTTCATAAGTTGATTCAATAATTTTTTTAAAATTAATTTTTTTATTTAATTTATCCATATTATTTTTTATTTTTTTAGATAAACTTCGTTTATTCTACTTTTTTCTTTAATGTATAAGTTTAAATTATTTAATAGAATTTTGTAAGAGTTATTTTTAAATTTATTTTAGGTTTGTAAAAAAATTTATAATAATGTATATTACTTTTGTGCGAAAATTTTATAATAAATTTATAATTAAAAAAATTAAGGAGGAAATTAATTATGACACAATTTGAAAATTTAAACGAAGAAACAATGCCAATTAATATCTTTACTAAGATGCAAGCAATTGTTTCAGAACAATTATGTGTGGATTTAGATAAAGTTGTATTAAAATCAAGCTTAACTGAGGATTTAGGTGCTGATTCTTTAGATGTTGTTGAAGTGGTTATGTCACTTGAAGAAGCTTTTGATATGAAAATTCCAGAAACAGTAGTTACTGAATTAGATTGTCTTGAAGATGCATTAGTTTTTATTATAGAAAATAGGTTTTCTCAATTATTATAAATAAAAAACTATAATAAATTTCTTAATGAAAAAAAAGAATAGTATTTATTCAATAAATTTTTATAATTTATGAATAAATGCTATTCTTTTTTTTTCTCAAATCATATATTTTAATAACATAAACTCCTATAGAATTGTTTATCAAAAAATATTAGGTCGAATTGGATTTGAACCAATGTAAGCAATGCTAACGGATTTACAATCCGCTCCCTTTAACCACTCGGGCATCGACCCTTTATACTTCTTATACTAACTTATTTACTATAATTTATCAAAAAGGCTTTATTAATTAATTCTCAAAATTTTATTTTTTGTTTGCTTTATTTTTTAATATTTTTTTAAAAGTTTAAGTTAATTTTCATAATATTATTAATTTGTATTCTTTTCGTCAATATTAAAAACAATATAGATAAACATAAGAATAAAAATTAAATTAAAGGAATTTAACTCCCCAGATAGGATTTGAACCTACGACTAATCGGTTAACAGCCGATTGCTCTACCACTGAGCTACTGAGGAGAAGTTAAATTTTATTACGTAATTTTTTTTTATTTAATAAAAATACTAAAAAAAAAACTATTTATTATATTTAAATTTTTATTTTAATAAATTATTGCTAATTTTTGTAATAATCGTTTAACAATAAGTGTTGGTTGTGCTCCTTGCTGTAATCTAAAGATTGCTTTTCTTTTATTAATTTGGCATAATTTATTTATAGGATCATAAAATCCAAGTTCTTCAATTGCTAATCCATCACGAGGTGATCGATTATTTATTAGAACAATTCTATAAAATACTTTTTTTTTTCGTCCGTATCTTTTTAATCGTAATTTTAACATATTAAGATATTATTTTTATATAATATATAGATTAAATTGTTTGCTGGTATAGCTCAATGGTAGAGCAACTGATTTGTAATCAGTAGGCTGAAGGTTCAAATCCTTTTACCAGCTTTATTTTTTAATAAAAAAAAGGATAATTAAGAAAATTTTTGTTAAATAATTTAATTTATTAAGAAAGAAAATTATCTTTTGTTGTATGAATAGCTGAAATTAATAAATCTTCGGCTTCTGAAGTGAAAATTTTACTTGTATTAATTAATGAAATAAATTCTGGTTGAGATTCTCGTAAATATTGACGTAAATTTTTAATATATAACGAAATTTGATTTAATTCAATACTATCTAAATAACCCTTTATTCCAGCAAAAATTATTGCTATTTGTTCAGCGACTGGAATAGGTTTATTTTTATTTTGTTTTAAAATTTCTCGCAAACGTTGACCTCGCACTAATTGTTTTTGTGCTGTGCGATCTAAATCTGATGCAAATTGAGAAAAAGCTTCTAATTCATCAAATTGAGCTAATTCAAGCTTTAATGTTCCTGCAATTTTTTTCATAGCTTTTATTTGTGCAGCAGATCCTACTCTTGAAACAGAGATACCAACATTAATTGCAGGTCGTAATCCAGAATTGAATAAATTACTAGATAAAAAAATTTGTCCATCAGTAATAGAAATAACATTTGTCGGTATATATGCTGAAACATCCCCAGCTTGTGTTTCGACAATCGGTAAAACAGTCATACTACCTCCTCCCATTTCTTCACTTAATTTAGCAGCACGTTCTAATAATCGAGAATGTAAATAAAAAATATCACCAGGAAAAGCTTCTCGACCTGGTGGTCTTCGTAATAATAATGACATTTGTCTATAGGCAGAAGCTTGTTTTGACAAATCATCATATATAACTAATGTGTCTTTTCCTTTATACATAAAATATTCAGCAAATGATGCTCCAGTATATGGAGCAATATATTGTAAAGTTGCTGGAGTATTAGCATTCGTAGCTACAATAATCGTATAATCTAATGCTTCATTCTCTTCTAAAATAGAAACAGCTTGAGCAATTGATGATGCTTTTTGTCCAATTGCTACATAAATACATATAATATTTTCTGTTTTTTGATTAATAATAGTATCTAACGCAATTGAAGTTTTACCAGTTTGTCGATCACCAATGATTAATTCTCGTTGACCCTTTCCAATCGGTATCATAGCATCAATTGCAGTAATACCTGTTTGAAGAGGTTCATTAATTGATTCTCGATTAATAATTCCTGGTGCCAATGATTCAATAAGACGGGTTTCCGTTGAATTAATTTCTCCTTTTCCATCAATAGGATTTGCTAAAGGATCAACTATTCTACCTAAAAGATTATAGCCTACTTGTACTTGTGCTACACGCTTAGTGCCATAAACTTTACTACCTTCTATTATATTTAATCCATCACTCATTAAAACAACACCTACATTATCTTCTTCTAAATTTAGAGCAATTCCAACAGTCCCTTCTTCAAATTCTACTAATTCCCCTACCATAACATCATTTAGTCCATAAACACGAACAATACCATCTCCTACCTGTGCAACAGTTCCAATATTACTAATTTTTATATTGTGATTTAAATTTAAATTAGTTAGTTGTTGACGAATAATAGATGTAACTTCATTAGATTTAGAAACGTTTATCATATGTTTTAAAAAATTAAAATAACAAATATAAACGGAAATTAACTGAAAATTATATTTTTATAGATAAATTTAAAAGCTTTCCTAAATTGTAAAGATCTGTTTTTATACTTAAATCAATGATCTTAGAATCAATTTGGATAGTAAATCCACCGATAAGAGTTTTATTTATATTGACAAATAATAAAATTTTTGGTTTTATCTTCAAATTTGTATTATTTATTATAATAGAATCAAAATTTTTTTGAATTAACTTTATTAAAAATTTTTGTTGAGAAAAAGTAAATTTTACTTGAGTATCTACTCTAATAAATTTAATAGCTAAAAAATCATAAAATAATTCAAGAAGCTTTTCCATAATATTACTAAGATAAGCTATTTTTTTTTTATTTACTAGATAAATTAAAAAATCCATCATATTTTCACTAATTACTGATGTGAAACAATTAGTTAAAAGAATTTTTTTAAATTCATGATTATTAATAGGGTCTTTAATAAAAGAGTTTAATTCAGTTAAAGAAGTATTTGAATTAAAAATTATTTCTTCAATTTTAATAGTTTCTGAAATTTTTATTTTATCTAAACAAACTAGATAAGTTAATATTGTCCTTACATCAAAAATTATTTTAAAAAATTTTTTTAAATTCTTTTGTTTAATTAAAGTTAATACAGAGGATTGAAAAAAAGCTTCAGCATAAGGTTTTGCTATTCTTTTTTCCATTATTTTATTTATCATATTTGTTTTTCTAACTGTTTTAATTTAGTATCAATTATTAAAATATGATTAGATGGTGTAACTTCGTATGCTAATTTTGAGATTACATATTTAAAAACTTTTTTTGAAACATGTTGAATTATTTCTTTATATATTTTTTGTTTTTGTATATTTAACATTTTTTTAGTTTTTTCAATTTGATTTGAAAGATTCTCTTCACCCAATATCAATTCGGTTTGTAACAAATTTTCTTTATCATAAACAGTTTGTTTTTTAATTTCTTTTATTATACTTTGAATTTGAGACCATTGGGTGTTTACTTTTATCAAACAAATTTTGGCTTTGTTTAAACGTTCATCTGCATCTTGAATTGTGTTTATTATTTTCTGATATCGATGATCTAAAATTTCATATAAATTTTTTCGAACCATAAATATAAATAAAAAAGTTAAAAACCCAATATTAACTATATTAGTTTCCAATAAATTTGTGTTGAATGAAATTTGACTAAAAAAATTATTTATATTACTTATAAAAATTATCATTTTTTTTGTTGACAAAATTTTTTATTTTAAAGTATTTTAATCTGTAAAAATTTTTGAAATTATTTCATCACTTAATAATAAAATTTTTTGATGTATAGTTACATAAATAATGTCCTTATCTAAATTAAAAAAATTTATTATATTATTTACGTGTTTATCAAGTGTATTTTGTAGAATTTCTTTTTTATTTGAGGTAACCTCTTTGTATTGTTTTTGTAATTCTTTCTTTTCTAAGTATATTATTTTTTGTATATGAGCAACTTGATTTTTATATAACTTTGTTAATTCATCTGCTTTTAACAAAATATTAGAAGACATTTTTATATTATTAGTAATATAATTAGTCCGTTCTATTATCGAATTTGTAATAGGATTATATAATATAAGATTTAGAATAAACATTAAAATTAAAAATTGCAACAGTATTAATAATAATGTTCCATCTAAATCAAATAATCCACCAGTTTTACTAGTTACTAAAAAGAAGATAAATGGATAAATCATTTTTTTGTTTGTTTGATAGAAACTTTATTAAAAATAATAATAAAAGAATAATAAAATTTAATAATAAAATAAAAATAAAACATTTATATTTTTATTTTCTATTAATTAATAAAAGGATTAGCAAAAAGTAAAGATAAAGCAACTACTAAACCATAAATAGTTAATGCCTCCATAAATGCTAAACTTAATAATAAAGTACCACGAATTTTATTTTCTGCCTCAGGTTGACGTGCAATTCCTTCAACAGCTTGACCTGCCGCATTACCTTGCCCAATTCCAGGTCCAATAGCAGCTAAACCTACAGCAAGCCCAGCTGCTATAACAGATGCTGCAGCTATAATTGAATCCATAATAAAAATTTGATTTAAATAATATAAAAAAAGTAGATAATTAACAAATTTCACAAATTTTATTAACTCGTAATAAAATCTTTTAATTTTAAATTGACTTTAATGTACTTCTAATGCTTCAGCTATATAAGCTGCAGCTAAAGTAGAAAAAATAATTGCTTGAATTGAACTCGTAAAAACACCAAGAATCATAACTGGTAATGGTATAATTAAAGGCACTAGCATTGTTAAGACAGAAACTATTAATTCATCTGCTAAAATATTTCCAAATAGTCGAAAACTTAAAGATAAAGGTTTAGTGAAATCCTCCAATACATTTATAGGTAAAAGTATTGGTGTTGGTTCTAAATACTTCTTAAAATAAGCAATACCTTTTTTTTTAATACCAGCATAAAAATACATTATAGAAGTTAACAAAGATAAAGCCATTGTTGTATTAATATCATTAGTTGGCGCTGCTAACTCTCCTTTAGAAAGTTTTATCATTTTCCAAGGAATAAAAGTTCCTATCCAATTACATCCAAGAATAAATAGAAAAAGTGTTCCAATAAAGGGTACCCATGCTTTGTATTCATTTTCACCAATTTGATTTTTAGTAATATCTTCAATAAATTCAATAACTAATTCCATAAAATTTTGCCAAGAATTAGGTATAAGAGATCGTCTAAAAGTCCCTAAAAAAGATATTAAAATAATTAAAAAAATGACAAACCAACTTACAAGAAGTACTTGACCATGTATGGTAATTCCTTTAATTTCCCAATATAAATGCTTTCCTACTTCAATTTGCGATAATAACGGTAGCAAAAGATTCATATAAATATTTCTTTTATAATAATCAAACTTTAAATCTTAGTTAATAGTTTTTTTAATTATAAACTATTATATAATTTATTATTATACTATATTTAAAAAATTTAATTTCTAAGTATATAACGACAAAATCGTGAAATTTTTATCTTTTCATCCAATATCATTATATTATTTTTAATAAGTTCATCAATTGTAATGTTCTTATCTTTAATAAATTCTTGATTAAGTAAAGTTCTATTTTTTTTTAATTTTTGAATTCTTTCAATTACTACTTTATCTTTAATTTTTTGTTCTTTATTCTTTAAATCTTCTCGTTCTAAGTCCATTTTTCGCTCATATTCTATAATACTTTTAGGAATATCCTCCTCAGAAATATATTGAATTTCATCAGAAGATGAAGCTATTTGCATTGCTATATCTTTCCCTAAATTTTGAAAAATTTTATGTTTTGCAACAAAATCAGTTTCACAATTTATTTCAACTAAAACTCCTATTTTTCCACGATGTACATAAGAAAAAATATATCCAGCGTTAGTTTGGCGTTTTATTTTTTTTGCAGCAGAAAGAAAACCTTGAATTTTTAACTCTTTTACTGCTTTATTATAATCTCCTTTTGCTATTTGTAATGCTTTTTTACAAGCTATTATACTAACTCCTGTTTGTTTACGTAAAAATCTAACCATTTCAGTTTTCACCCCTATAGTATTTTCTTTATTATCTTTTTTTTCCATTTTTTTTCTTATTTTACTATTCTTTTTAAATACAAAAAAGAATTGTAAGTATTATTTTATATTTTTAAAAAACAATTTATACAATCCAAAATCTTATTTTGGTATTAAACTATAAGCTTTTATATTATTTTCCAATTCATCCATATTTATAGTCTCATTATTTATAAGATATTCTACTAAATTATCAAGAACAATACGATTATTCAAAATTATTTTTCTAGCTTGATTATAACAATATTTTATAATTGAATTTACTTCATCATCAATTAAATTTAACATTTTTTGAGATTCTTCTGATCGTAATTCAATTTCACGACCTAAAAAAAACGTATCATTATTATCAAATTTTATAAAAATGGGACCAAGTTTAGACATACCAAATTCCGTAACCATTTGTCGAGCTATTTGTGTTGCTCGTTGAAAATCATTCATAGCACCAGTTGTTACTTCTTTCTCACCAAAAACAATTTCTTCGGCTGCACGACCACCAAGTAATCCAATAATATGAGCAGTTAATTCTCCTTGAGAAATAAATTTTTGATTTTCATTTGGTATAAACCAAGTTAAACCTTGAGCTTGACCACGTGGAATTATTGTAACTTTCTCTACTTTATTATGATAAGGTAAAAGTGTTCCAACAATAGCATGCCCACCTTCATGATATGCTATTAATCTTTTATTTTTAGCATCTTTTAAATTTTGACCTTCTAAACCTGCTATAATTCTGTCAAACGCTAAATTAATGTTTATTATGGATATTGTTTCATTATTTTGTCTAGCACTTCCTATTGCAGCCTCATTGAGCAAATTTGCAAGATCTGCACCAGAAAAACCTGGTGTACGTTGAGCTATTGCCTCTATAGAAACATTTGTTGCAAATTTTTTATTTCGAGCATGAATTTTTAAAATCTCTTTTCGTCCTTTAACATCAGGTAAATATATAGTAATTTGTCGATTAAACCGTCCAGGTCTTAATAAAGCAACATCTAAAAAATCAACTCTATTTGTTGCACCAATAACAATTATTCCTGTATTATTTCGAAAACCATCCATTTCAGTTAAAAGTTGATTCAATGCTTGCTCACGTTCATCGTTATTTCCACCAATACCAGTACCACGTTGTCGACCTATTGCATCAATTTCATCAATAAATAAAAGACAAGGGGCATTTTTTTTTGCTGTTTTAAATAAATCCCTTACTCTTGAAGCACCCACACCAACAAACATTTCTATAAATTCAGATCCAGAAATGCTAATAAAAGGGACCCCTGCTTCACCAGCAACTGCTTTAGCTAATAAAGTTTTCCCAGTTCCTGGTGGCCCTACCAAAAGAACTCCTTTAGGAATTACAGCACCAACTTCTATAAAACGTTTTGGAGTTTTTAAAAATGTTACAATTTCTTGTAATTCTTCTTTTGCTTCATCAATTCCCGCTACCATATCAAAAAAGACACCAGTTTGTGCTGACTTTTTTATTTTAGCTTGTGACTTTCTAATATTCATTAATTGATTTGGTCCTATAAAAATATTATTACTAGTTCGTTGAAGTAAAAAAATAAATCCTAATAAAAATATTACTGGAATAAGATAATTTGTTAATTTTAGAAAAAAAGATTGATCATCTTTTATAAGATGAGTTATAAAATTTACTTTTTCATCATTTAATAGAATATTTAAAGAAGATATCTTATCGAATCTTTTGAATTTTACTTTTTGAATCTTATCATCTAATTTTTTATTTTCAACAATAGTTATTTGACCTTTTTTATAAGAATGCATTTTCGTAATATCTCCATTTTTCATAAAATTAAGAAAATTACCATAATTAATATCAGAATTAGCTTTATTTTCTACCTTAGTTATAATATCATTTTTTAAAATAATTGGTGATTTTTGTATATCAAAATTATTTATTTTTGAATTTTTAGAATTTAAATATAAATTTTCCCCAACTATTTGAGAATTTAAAAGAAAGGCTAAAAAAATTGTAAATATACTAATAATAATAAATTTGATTTTAACCGAATAATTGTTATTCATAATATTTAATTTTGTTATGTTATTAATATTAAAATATAAAATAATTTTTTCTTATAATCTTGATTTTAATATTGTTACTAAAATAAAAAATTTAATTCAAATAAAAAAGATTATAGAATAAATTTTTTAATAATTGTAAAAAATAAAAATTATCAAAAGATTTTTAAACTAAATTATTGGTAATTATAATTTATAATTAGTATAAAAAATGAGAAAAATATTCTGATAAATATTTTTATGTAAAACCATAAATATTAAGAACAATCCATAGTATAAAATATATGAAAAAATTATTAAAGTAATAAATTAATAAAATAGTAATATATTTTAGAATATTCAATAAATCTGGTCTTTAAAATTTATCAAAGGATTATATTCATTTCATTGATTTTTTATTTTAATATATTATTTTATTAAAAAAAGATTATAATAATTTAATGAGCTTAGTTCTTGTTATTGTGTTGTTTGATAATATGAGGCAAAATACTAAAAAATAATAATAAACTTTTAATTTTTAATTTTAATATGAAGAATAATATTACTGGAGCTTATGTTTTAATGGATACATTAATAACTCATGGTGTAAAAGTTATTTTTGGTTATCCAGGAGGAGCAATTTTACCTCTTTATGATGAACTATACTATTGGCAATCTAATAATTTAGTAAATCATTATTTAGTACGTCATGAACAATCTGCTGTTCATGCAGCAGATGCATATTCAAGAGCTACAGGTTCTATTGGAGTTTGTTTTGCAACTTCTGGTCCAGGAGCTACTAATCTTGTAACAGGTATAGGAACAGCTTATATGGATTCTATTCCTTTGTTAGTTATAACAGGCCAAATCCCAACACATTTATTAGGAAGTAATGCTTTTCAAGAAGTTGATATTTTTGGTATTACATTACCAATTATAAAACATTCATATATTATCAAAGATATTAATGATATAAATCGTTGTATTGCTGAAGGTTTTTATATAGCACAACATGGTCGTCCAGGTCCAGTTCTAATAGATTTACCTAAAAATATGGGAGCAGATTTTGTTTCAACTTATAATCCAATAATGCCTAGTAGTATAGCTCGAATCTTAGAGATAAGATTTCGATTTCCTTTATTTTCAAAACAATTTTATGCAATATTATTCTTATTAAGTTGTTCAAAACGACCACTATTATATATTGGTGGTGGTGCTATAAAGGCCACAAATGAAGTTAATTATTTTCAACAACTTTTTAATATTCCTACTACTTATACTCTTATGGGAAAAGGTATTTTTAATCAAAACAATGCTCTTTCTCTTGGTATGTTAGGAATGCATGGTACAGCATATGCAAATTATACAGTAAATAATTGCGACTTACTTATTGCAATGGGAGCAAGATTTGATGATCGAGTAACTGGAAAATTAAGTAGTTTTGCTGAAAAAGCTAAAATTATACATATTGACGTAGATTCTTCAGAAATTAATAAAAATAAAATAATACATTTAGGTCTTCTTGGTCATATAAAACCTATATTGCAAAATCTTATAATTTTAAGTTTAGAACAGGCTAATTATCGGGTATATTCGAAACAAATTGGAAGTTGGCAAAAAAAAATTCTTAACTGGAAAAAAGCATATCATTTACCATTAATCTCAAAATTTTATGAATTAAAAGATCAAAAAAAAAATACTTTAAATAATCAATGGTCTAATGTTTTAAAAAAAGAAAAATTTAATTTAAATTATATACAACAACAAAAAGAAAAAAGTTCTAAAATTAGGTTGAGAATAACAAATAATATAAAAGAAAATTATCTTAAAAGAGACTTAACTGGTCCTCTGATAATTAATAAAATTGGTAGATTAGTACCAAATGCTTTTTTTAGTACAGATGTTGGTCAACATCAAATGTGGGCTGCACAATATATAAGTTGTCTTCCGTATCATTGGGCTTCAAGTTCTGGATTAGGAACAATGGGTTATGGTTTACCTGCTGCTATTGGTATGCAAATAGCTCACCCAGAAAAAATAGTTGTTTGTATTAGTGGTGACTCAAGTTTTCAAATGAATTTACAAGAATTAGGAACAATTATGCAATATAAATTACCTATAAAAATATTTGTAATTAATAATTATTGGCAAGGAATGGTTAGACAATGGCAAGAATCTTTTTATGATAAACGATTTTCTAATTCTAGAATGAAATCTGGTGCACCTGATCTAATAAAATTAGCTGAAACATATGGAATTTCAGGATTTCGCATAAATTCAACAATAAATTTAACTCAAACTATAGCAGAATTAATTGCAATAGAAGGACCTATATTAGTTGATATTATTGTGGAGGAAACAACTAATTGTTATCCTATGGTAAAACCAGGAGAATCTAATATTTCAATGATTGAAAAAGATGATATTTTTAGGATGATCTCTTCAGATATTTTAGAAAAATCAGCTATTTTATTAAGAACCCAATTTGGAGATCTTTTAAAAGATGTTAGTCATGAGACATTATTATCTTATATCTATGAAATGTCTTTAGGTTTTCTAGAAGGATTAAAAAATAAATAAATTTGTATAAAACTTTAAATAATTTTTTTAAATTTTTAAAAGGGTGAACGAAGGGATTTGAACCCTCGTATATCGGAATCACAACCCGATGCCTTAACCACTTGGCTACGCTCACCATAATTAAAATGAAAGAATTTTTATACTATTAAAAAAACGAAAAATTTTTATGCATAAACAACAAAAATTATATTCTTTTATTCTTAAAATAAATACTAAAATTTATTGTTTTTATACTTATAAAATTCCAATTCTAAATGATATTCTTAAATTTTTTAATTTTTCAAATAAATTTATTATAGTTGAATGTAATGGTAAAATTTGTTTACAACAAGAATGGAATAATATTTTATTATCTAACAAATTTCATATTAATATAATTACTATTGTGGGAGGTGGATAAAATTTGTTATATTATAAAAAATAATATAAAATTTTTTTAAACAATATTATTTAAAATAATCATAATGTTGGAGGTATAAACCGTGTATACAATAAAAATTCACAAAGTGATTCACAAACTGAGAATAAAATAAAAAGTGAAGCATCAAATCCAAAAATTTTTGGAAAAAGAATTTCACTAAATCGAATTAAAGGCCTAGTTGCAAGTTCAATAAAAAACCATGGTTGAATATATGGATTAAGATTAGGAAATAAAAATAAAATATAACGCATATTAAGAAGAAATATTATAAAACGCATAAAAAAAAACATTATTAAGAAACTTTCATTAATAAGAGGTATAAGAGTTGGAAAATAACCAGTAAACCAAACAATTGGAAAAATAAAATAACTACTAATAGCTTCAATAATATATGCTATAAAAAGAGTAGTTAAATAAAAATGCCAAAAAATAAAATCACATATTTTATAAATTAACTGAAAAAAATTAAATGCTAGTAACATAATTTATAAATAATTAACAATAAATTTTAATAAAAAATTAGTAACCAATAAATCTTATTTTGTCCTTAATATTTATAATAAATTTCTTAGCTTTGTTACTTGAATACTCCTTTTTATATTTTTTTAATTAATTTTCAATTAATATTGAATAAATTAAATTAAAAATAAATTATTGTTAACTTATTCTTTCAAAGTAGTTTCATAGTAAATACTATCCGCTAATTTTCCAATTATATATTGAATAGATTTTGTTGCATCATCATTTGCCGGAATTGGAATATCAGCTAATTCAGGATTACAATTTGTATCAAGGAGTGAAATAATAGATATTCCTAACTTACGTGCTTCTTTAATTGCTGTTAAATCAGCTTTCTGATTTGCAATTATTATAATATCTGGTTTTTTTTCCATATTTTTTATTCCAGAAAAATATTTACGTAAGCGATTCAATTCTTTTTTTAATTTGTAAGATTCTTTTTTCGGAAAATTTTTAAATTGAGTATTTTTTTCAACTTCTTCCAAAATATTTAAGCGTTTAATACATTTTTTTATTGTTACCCAATTTGTTAGTGTTCCTCCTAACCACCGATTGTTTATATAAAATGCATTACAATGTTGTGCTTCTTTTTTAATAATTGATGCAGTTTGTCTTTTTGTTCCAATAAACAAGATCTTTTTATCTTGTTTAGTTCTTTTTTTAAGAAAATCACAAGCTTGTTGAAGTAGGCTTTTTGTTTTTATTAAATCTATAATATGAATACCACCATTTTCACCATAAATATAAGGTAGCATTTTTGGATTCCAACGATTAACCTTATGCCCAAAATGTACACTAGCATCCATAAGTTCTGATAATTTTATTTCAGACATATAAACTATTAATAAATTAATAACATAATTCTATAAATTTTACAATAAAACTAATATTAAATTTACACCATTTTACCTATTAACAATAAAAAAGACTAGGTCTTTTTAAAAAATTTTATACGATTCCGCATACGATTATACTTTTTTTGTCTTTTGTTTTGAATAAATAAATTATTTTTTTGTTTATCCATAGGGATTCTTGTTGCAATATATGAAATATCACTATGCAGATTAAAACCTGTACCACTAGGTATTAAACGACCCACTATAATATTTTCCTTTAATCCACGAAGCCAATCAATTTTACCTCGAATTGCTGCTTCAGCTAAAATATTTGTTGTATATTGAAAACTCGCAGCTGAAATAAAACTATTTGTTTTTAACGATGCTCGTGTAATTCCTAATAAAATAGGCTCAAATTTTATATAATTCTTTTTTTTTAAACATTTATTTATATAATTAACATATTCTAAATCAATTAATTCTTCAGGTAAAAAAGCGGAACTACCCGCATCAATTATTTTAACTTTACTTGTCATTTGTTTTACAATAATTTCAACATGTTTATTGGCAATATTTACTCCTTGTGACCAATATACAGATTGAATACCTTTTATAATAAGAGATTGAATTTTCCGTAAGCTACGATAAGCAGATTGGTATAAGTTTAAGAAATTTAAGTTCTTATAATAAATAAAAAATATGTATAAAATATTATGATAATTTGTTGTAGTATCGACTAAAGATTGACCAACTGTGACAAACTCTGATTCTTTTACTAATAAACGTTGTGATTTTGATAAATAATAAACATGAAATGTATCTTTATCACTAACAAAAACTTGAATATTATTTTTTAATGATTTAATTTTTCTAATTATTCCTGGTTTTCTTATTAATGTAGTCCTTGATTTTGTTCGTCGTGCTTCTAAAATTTCTTCTACTTTTGGTAATCCCTGAACAATATCAGCTGTTTTTAGACTTTTATAATAAATTTGACCTAATAATTCACCTTTTTTTATTAAATCACCTTTATATTTTTTAATTACAGCAAATTGTGAAAATAAATAAGGAGTTCCAAAACGTAAAGAAATTTGATTTCCAGAAATCTTATCAATTAATCCCGATTTTTTACTTATAAATGCATTAGTAAATGGTTCTTGAGATATTATAAAATTTCTTTTTTTAAATCCTATTTGCTTATTTTCTAAATAAAGATTTTTAAAATTATTATCACTTAAAAAAAGAACTTTTCTTTCGTTTTGATTATATTGTTCTTTAATTTTCAAAATGTTAATAGGAGATTCTGTTAAAATACCATAATTTGCTAATTGAGAATAAGGTTCCACATATTGTTTTTGTAAAATATTTATTAAAAATTTTGTTTTATTAAATATTCTATTATTAAACTGGTATTTTTGAATAATTAATTGTTCTAATGAATTTAAACGTAAATTTAAATGTTTTTGTTTTTCTATTTTATATTTCGGAATTAAACTTATTTTATTAAGTAAATTATTCCCTGAATTTTGGTTTTTTATATAAAGACTTTGTTGAACTAAATAAAAAGGTTGATTCTTAGATAAACGATTATTTGAAATACAATTTAAATTAATTTTTTCAATTTTAATAGTTGTATTTTTAGAGAATAAATTATATTTTAAAGATTTTTCTGTTATTTCATAACGAATTATTGGATAAAAACAAAGAAGTATTTTTTTATTAATATTCTTAATTTCACTATAACATAAACGTTTAATTTGAATTTTATTTAAAATTATTTCACCTGGATAAAATATTTGATTATTATATTGTTTTATTTTTTTTATTTCCTTTACCTGTATAAATAATCCAGGTTTTACCAAAATTTTTTGAATTAAATTTCCAATTAAAATATAATCAATTAAACCAGAAGCATTTGTATAAGTATTTTTGTATAATTTTGTTTTTCCATTTATTTGTTGTCCCTTTTTTACTGTGAGTTCATTAAAATCACAGTTTGCTGGATAAATATATTGTGGTATATATAAAATACTTCCTCCTATTTTAGAAGGTTGAGAATTATTTCTTTTTTTTTGATAAAATTTTGTAGGATTTGAAAAAATTCCTCCAGTTTTAACTTTATACTTTCTTTGAACTAGAATACCAATTTTTTTAAATTTTTGATTCACTGGTTGTTCTAATTTTGGAATTTGCAAATGAATTTTATATTCATTATGTAAAAAGTAAGTACACTTAAATTTTTTAGATATTTTTTTAACATTTTTTATTAAGTAAATTTGATTTTTATCTAATACAAAATGGTTATAAAAGATATAAAAGTTTTTAAAAGTATTATTGTCAGATAAATGTGATAAATTAAATATCCCTCCGATTTTATTTACCAATTTAGTATGTGCAAAATTTTGTGATTGTTTAAAAATGGAAGAAGATTTATTAATAAGACTACTATTCAAAGGAATAGTGTAAACATGACCGGACAATACCCATACTAAATTATTTGTTAAATTTTTATTTTTATCATTTGATAAAAAGAGAGTTTGATTTTTAATTTCTCCAGATTCTTTAACATAAACATTTGTTATAGAATTTTCTTCATTCTTTTCCTGTGATTGAAAATTATATTCAAGAATTAAATCTTGTTGTTTAACAAATGTTTCATTTTGAACAAAAATTTTGGTTTTTGGGTATACCTTTATGATAGAGACTTTATTTTTATAATTATATAAATTAATACTAGATTCATTTTCGCAAATTAAAATACATTCCCCATACTCAGTACGATAAAAATTTGTTTTAATATCTTTTGAGAACTTTATTTGACCCGAGTCTTTTGCAAAAAATTGACGAATATTTTCGCTAGTAAAAACTCCTCCTGTGTGAAATGTCCGCATTGTTAATTGTGTTCCAGGTTCACCTATAGACTGAGCAGCTATAATTCCAACTGCTTCTCCTAGATTAATCATTAACTCTGAAGCTAAGTTCCATCCATAACAATATTGGCAAATAGAGCGTCTTGATAAACATGTTAATGGTGAACGTAAAATAATTTGTTTAATATTATTTTGAGTAATTTTTTTAGTTAAATCTTTTGTTATAAGTTTATTAGGAAATATTATACATTTTTTTGTTTGTGGATTTATAATTTTTCGTGCTGTTACTCGACCAAAAATTTGATTTATCCACAATGATTTGGAATTTTTATTATTAGTATTATTTGTTATTAAAATACCGGATTTACTTCCACAATCTTTTTCTCTTATAATAATATCTTGAGCAACATCAATTAATCGTCTTGTTAAATAGCCTGAATCTGCAGTACGTAAAGCAGTATCTACTAATCCCTTTCTAGCTCCGTATGTTGAAATAATATAATCAGTTAAAGTTAATCCTTCTCTAAAATTTTTTTTTATAGGAAAGGCTATAATTTGACCGTTTGGATCAGACATTAGACCTCTCATACCCACTAGTTGTCTTACTTGAGAAATATTACCTCTTGCACCGGAAAAAGCCATTATATAAACAGGATTAAATGGATCTGTTTTATTAAAAAAATCTACTACAGCATCTTTCAATTTTTCACTCGTATTAGCCCATGTATTTAAAATTTGTTGAAACCGTTCATTCTCTGTTATTTTACCTTGATTAGCTTTCAATTCAGTTTGAAATACCTTTATATCTGCTATTTTAATCAGAGAATCTTTAGATGGTGGTACAGTTAAATCTTCAATACTTATAGAAAAGCCTGATTGAGTTGCATATTTAAAACCAAGATTTTTAAATTTTTCAATTAAATGTGCTGTTTTAACAGATCCAAAATTTGAAAAAGCCCAAGCAATAATTTCTTTTAATTTTTTTTTATCAATAATGTTATTATTAAATAATATTGAATTATCTTTCATTTTAATTCTTTTTCAATTTTTTAGAAGATAAAATTTTATTTAAGCTATTATTAAAAATAATTCGTCCTGGAGTTGTGCGAATATATTGTTGTATTATTTTATTTTCATTTATTAGTATTTTTCTCTGTAAATTTTTATAAAATTCAATTTTTTCTTCTTTATTTATATAAAGAACTTTTAAACGATTATTTTTATTAATTTCAGTTTTAGAAAAATTAAAAGAATTGGAGCATCGTACCCAAATAAATGAATGTAAATTGATTGAATTTTGTTTATAAGCAAGTAATACATCATTAAAACTAGAAAAATAATGATTTTTTCCTATAGCGTTTACTTGATTGGTTATAGTTAAATAATAACATCCTAATAACATATCTTGTGTAGGTTGAATAAGAGGCTGGCCCGTTGCTGGTGATAAAATATTATTTGTACTAAATAACAAAATTCTCGATTCGATTTGAGCTTCTAAAGATAATGGTAAATGAACTGCCATTTGATCACCATCAAAATCAGCATTAAAAGCTGAACAGACTAATGGATGTAATAATATAGCATGATCATTCACTAAAATAGGTTCAAAAGCTTGGATTCCTAATCGATGCAGAGTAGGAGCTCTATTAAGTAGAACAGGGTGACCTTTTATAATTTCTTTTAATAAATTCCAAATAAAAGTATTATTTTGCCTAATAAGTTTTTTTGCCATACGAATTGTTCCAGCAAGATTTTGATTAATCAGCTCATGTATAAGAAAAGATTGATAAAGCTCTATCGCTAATTCATAAGGTAATCCACATTCATGTAATTCTAATTGTGGTCCTACAATTATAACTGATCGTCCAGAATAATCCACACGTTTCCCAAGTAAATTTTGGCGAAAACGACCTTGCTTACCTTCAATTGTTTTACTTAATGATCTTAAAACACGGTTATGCATATCTTTGTATTTTAAATCACGTTTTCCATTATCTATTAAACTATCTACAGCTTCTTGAAGCATACGTTTTTCACTGCGTAAAACTATATCAGGAGCATAAATAGATATTAGCCGTTTTAATCTATTATTTCTGGTAATTACACGCCGATATAATTCATTTATATCGGACGTTGCAAATCTACCACTATCAAGTCGTACCATAGGTCGTAAACCAGGAGGAATAATGGGTAAAATTTCTAATATCATCCATTCTGGTTTTGAATTTGTTGCAATAAAACTTTCTAAAATTCTTATACGTGTTGTTATTTTTTTTATTTTTATTCCATTTTTTTGACTTGATTGATCATCATTATTTTTAATCCCTTTAAATTGATTTTTTATTTCAATTACCTTTAATAACTCATTACGACTATCTTTAATTTCTTTTATTATATCAATATTTTGAAGTAATTTATGAAGCCATACAGTTTCCGATTGTGTATTCATTTCTAAATTAACAATATCTTTTTTTTCATCTTCTTTATTAAATAAATTTAAAAATTTGTTTGTATTTAGTTTTGTTTCGGAAAATGTTTTTGTTTTATTTTTTTTTATTTCATTAGAATAAATAATGGATTCTATAAATTCAATTGGTTTATTTAAAACTTTTGCTATATAACTAGGTCTACTTTTTAGATACCAAATATGAGCTATAGGTGTTAATAATTTAACATATCCCATTCGGTGTCGTCGCACTTTAGATTCAGTAAGTTCAACTCCACATAATTCACAAACACGGCCTTGATCATGAGTTTGTTTATATTTACCACAACTACATTCCCAACTTTTAATTGGACCAAAAATTTTTTCACAAAATAAACCATCTATCTCAGGTTTAAAAGTCCGATAATTTATAGTTTCAGATTTTAGAACTTCACCAACTATATGACCATTCGAAAGAATTCGTTCTGCCCAACCTCGAATTCGAGTAGGTGATGCAAGATTGATTTTGATATAATCAAAATCTTGATTTTTATGTTTCATAAAAAATTATAAAAAAATTAAAATTTAATAAAACCTTTTTATATTTCCGATTATTTTAAATTAATTAGAAAAAAAATTTATTTCATTATCTTCAATATATCCATTTTCTAACCTTTTTAATTTATAACTATTAATATCTAAACCTAAACCTTGTAATTCTCGTAATAAAACTTTAAAAGATTCAGGAATTCCGGGTTTTGGAATAGGTTGGCCACGTATAATAGAATTAATAACCTGATTTCTACCTTTTATATCATCTGATTTTAAAGTTAATAATTCTTGCAAAGTATATGCTGCACCAAAAGCTTCTAAAGCCCAAACTTCCATCTCACCAAATCTTTGACCTCCTTGTAAAGATTTACCACCAATAGGTTGTTGTGTTATTAAAGAATAAGGTCCTGTCGCCCTTGCATGAATTTTATCATCAACAAGATGAACAAGTTTTAATATATAACTTTTACCAATTAAAATAGCATTATCAAATTTTTCTCCTGTTCTACCATCTGTTAAAAAAATTTTTCCTGGACAATTAGAATTAAATAACCAAGGTTTTTTCGAAACTAAAGATGCTTCCTTTAATTTATTATTAATTAATATTCGAGAAGATTCATATCCATACATTTCATCAAATGGTAAAATTCTAAAATGATAATTCAAATTATCACCAGCTAATCCAAGTAAACATTCAAAAATTTGACCTACATTCATTCGAGATGGTACTCCTAATGGATTAAGAATTAAATCTATAGGTGTTCCATCTGGGAGATAAGGCATATCTTCGATAGCCATTATTTTAGAAATAACTCCTTTATTTCCATGCCTCCCAGCAATTTTATCGCCAATTTGGATTTTACGAATTTGTGCAATTAAAACTTGAATTAATATTATTTTTTCAACTGGGATATTCTTTTCATTTTCGATTTCTTTCGAAAATTTTAAAATTTTTAGAACTCTTCCAGAAATACCTTTCGGCATTCGAAGAGAAGTATCTCGAACATTTGGAATTTTTTCACCAAAAATAGCTTTTAATAATTTTCCTTCAGGTAATTGATCAGAGTTTTCTTTAGGTGTTATTTTTCCAATTAATATGTCATATGGTTGAACAAATGTACCTTCTTTTACAATACCATTTTCATCTAAATGAGTTAACTCTTGTTCATTTACATTTGGAATGTTCTTTGTTAATTGTTCACGACCTGTTCTTGTTTGTTTTATCTCTAATTCATAACGTTCAATATGAATGGAAGTAAAAAGATTATCAGATAAAACACGATGACTTACCAATATAGCATCTTCATAATTATAACCTTCCCAAGGCATATAAGCTATTAATAAATTTTGACCAAGTGCTAATTCACCATTAAGTATTCCGGGACTATCTGCAAGAATTTGGCCTGATTTTACTTCTTGTCCTGGCCAAACAATTGGTTTTTGATTGATACAAGTATCTTGATTTGATCTTTGATATTTTTCTAGCTTATATTTTGTATAAGTTGGTAATAATGATTTTTTAGTAATATTTTTAATTATTATTTCATCTCCAGTTACAGTATTTACTTTTCCATCCGTTCTACTTATAACTCCTTTACCTGAGTTCCATGCTACAAATAACTCTAATCCAGTTCCTACAATTGGTTTTTGTGAATAGATAAGTGGTACTGCCTGACGTTGCATATTTGAACCCATTAAAGCTCGATTAGCATCATTATGTTCTAAAAAAGGAATTAATGCTGTAGCTATAGAAAATAATTGAATAGGTGAAATAGTTACTAAATCCACTTGATCTACAGAAACTAAATGAAATTTATGATTATATCTTATAGGTATTAAATCATTTACTATAAAACCATTATTAGATGTTACTGGAATATCAGCCGATGCTATTTTAAAGAATCGTTCCTGTTCAGCCGTTAAAAAAATGAAAGGTCTATCCCATTCAATTTTACCATTAGTTACTTTTAAAAAAGGAGTTTCAATAAAACCAAATTTATTAAGTTTAGCATAACAAGCTAAAGAACTAATTAGTCCAGCATTTTGACCTTCAGGTGTTTCAATTGGGCATAAACGACCATATTGCGTTGGATGTATATCTCTAGCAGCAAATGTTACGTGTTCAGTACTTAAACCACCAGGTCCTAATGCACTAATTCTTCTTTTATGAGTTAATTCTGATAATGGATTGATTTCATCCATAAATTGTGATAATTGACTTGAACCAAAAAATTCTCTCATAACCCTTATTAAAGGTTTTGAACTAAATAAAGTATAAGGTTTTAAGGTATTTAAATCTGATAAAGTAAGTTTTTCACTAACAATTCGTTTTAATCTTGTAAAACCAATACGTACTTGCAATTGTAATAAATCTCCTACACATCGTATTTGACGGTTTTCTAGACTATCAATATCATCTCCTTCATTATTTTGTAATTTTAAATCAATTAAATAATCAATTATTTTAAGAATATCTATCGAAGTTAAAAGTCTAGTTTTAGTTGTTATATTTAATCCAAATTTTTTATTAATTTTCATCCGGCCAACTTCACCCAAATCATAATATTTATTATTCATGATTTGTGAATCAATTATTTCTTTTATTCGCTCCTGAGATAATATAACATTATGTTTAGTTAAATTCTCATGACTAACAGTAGTTGTTTTGCGAAATTTCTTTTTAAATTTTTTAATACTCTGAGATAAAAAAGAACTATTGTTAATATTAGTATAAATTTCTTCATCTGTTAAATTTAAAGAGGATAAAAATTTATAAATAGGTATTTTATAACGTTTATCTAATTTCACCCATATAATATTAGTGGAATCAAGTTCAAAGGTTAACCAGGAACCTTTTCGTGTAATTACTGTTCCTGAGTATATATAATCTAATGACTGATTTTTTTTTTTATCTTTTTTGTATAAAATCCCTGGACTACGAATAAGTTGATTAATTATAACTCTTTCACACCCATTTACAATAAACGTCCCTTTATCTGTCATAAGGGGGATTTCACCAAGAAATACTTGTTGTTTATCAAAAATTTTTTCGATATAATTTGTTTGTTTTAAATTATTTTTGATCTTTAGAAGCTTAATTGGTACATAAATTTTTAATGTATAGTTTGTATTATTAATTTTTGTACTTTGTGGTGTTAATTTTGGTTTTCTTAATTTATATTCATGGGAATAAACTTTTATTTCTAAACTTTCTGTAATATCAAAAATAGAAGAAAATTGTATAAGTTCTTCTAATAAACCCTTTGATAAAAACCAACAAAAACTATTTTTTTGAATTTCTAATAATTCTGGTAAACTTGTTGTATAAAATTTTTGATCCATAAAAATGATGAAGTAAATTTATTGGGATTTTATTAGATTAAATTTAAACCAATATTAATATAGGTTTGATAATCATAATAGTACTTTTTTTATACTATATTTATACTTATACTATATTTATACTATAAATGTCCATAATTTTTTTAATTAATTTTAATAAATTGTTTTATTTAACTTTTTTATTAAGCGAGATTTTTTATGGGCAGCTGCATTCTTTGATATAATATTTTTATTTTTTGCTTTATCTATTTGACTATAAGTAATATTTAAAAGATTTAATATTCTTTTTTTTTTTTCATCCGTTGGTTTGAGCAAATATACTTTTAATGATTGTAAAATTTTTTTTGTAAAGTTTTTAATTAACCCTTTATAATTATTATTATGAATTCGATTTCGATTATTAATTTTTACTCGTTTTTTTGCTGATTTATTATTAGTCATTTAATCTTATTTTATAAATTTTTAATTAAAATTAAATAAGTTTGTTATAGATTTGTATATTCAAGTTTTAAATTTTATATAATTGAAATATAAAAAATTCTAAATAGCCTAGTATAAAATTATTTATAGTATTATATATTATAGTATAAATATTTTTTATATTTATTACAATTAAACATATATATAAACTTTATAATAAATTAATAACCAAATATTATGATAGAGATAAAATCAATTTTATTGGATGAAAATAACCCAAATACTTTAAGTTTAGAAATGAAAAAGTATGAATTAAAGAATAATTATAATAAAAAAAACGATTCAAGTTTATTTTTAAATAAATTTCGTTCAATTAATAGCTGTTTGATAAATAATATAAAAAAATTTAAGCCAAATAAAAATAAAATTGAAGCAGTATACGATAAAAGGTCGATTTGTACTTCTAAAGATTCTAAAGATAATACTTATAGTAAATTCAAGATTATTCTTCCAATACAAGAAACGGATATGAGTGATACACGTGTTTTAAATTTTTTTTCATTATTAAAATTACAATTAAAAAGTAACGATATGAAAAAGAAATTTTCTGAAAAAGTACCTTCTATAAACACATTATTAACACTTGAAACTCTTGATTTACGCCGATTACAAAATGATAATCAAAATTCACATCTTTTTTTTAAACAAATTCAAGCTCTTCAGCATGAATATAAAACAAATTTAAGAACTTCACCAAAAAAAAATCAGTTAAATATAATAGAAAAAATTAAACTATTCCAAATTTTTAATAAATATGAAAATTTTTTAATAGAAAAAATATATAAGATACAAGAAAAACAAATTTTATTATTTAAAAAATTAGCTGCAACTTTTTTTCCTAACTATTATGAAAAAATATTACTTATAAGAGAAGGTTTTTTTAAAACAATGAAAATTCATTCATCAAAATATTCACCTTTCCTTCAGAAATGGCTTCAACGAGCTAAAAAAACAAAATATTCAACATATGATTCTACTTTTTTCCGTTCTCAACATACAATAAATACTTATAAAACAAAAAAGAAACAAAATTATAATGAAGAATATAAAAATTTAGATACTTTTAATAAAGTATATTTCTTCCATGATGATAAAGAATCTTTATTACAAACATATCGAAATAATATTGTAAGTTTTTTTAATAAACCACTTATTTTACAAGATAAAATAGAGACTCAATCAGGTTGTTCTTTTTATGATTTTACTTATAATGATTCTGAAGATAAATATATTGCTGAAACTAATAGTTTTCAAGAATATACTCAAGAACATCCAGATTCGGAAACAATTGATTTATATTATGGTGATAATACACCTCGTATAAATTCATCTCAAATCACTATGATTCAAGATAAATTTTGGGGGTATGATAATCAATTAAAAAAATTAAAACAAGGAGGTTTTTTAGCCCGAAATACAGGAATTTATGGAATTAAAGATTATAATCTTTTAAAACTTAAAGATTTACATTTAAAAGAAAGTTCTTTAAATTTTAATTATTATACAGATACTTTATTACAAGAAATAATACAAAATCCGTTATGGCTATTAAGCCATAGATGGAGTTTAGATATTTATTCAAATAAAGATTTTGAAAATTTTAAACCAATTTGTCCTGTATTTTTAGATTATGAAATGGCTAATGATTTTATTAATTCAAAAACGGAGTGGCTTGAACAAATTGCTAATTCATATAAGCGTTATATTAAAAAAGATGGAATTTTCAACCGAGCTATCCTAAGTAAAAAAGGAAAAAAACAGGGTCCTAATTTAAAACAAGTAAAAAAAATAAGAGAAAATTTGTTTTCTAGATTTGAAAAAACTAAGTTAAATTCAATTACATTAAGTGAGTTTTTAAATTATTATAAAATTTTAATAAAAAACTCTAATAATATTGAATTTTTACTTTTTCCTAGTAAAAAAACTCATAAACTTGAAAAATTTAATAAATTAAATATTTTTAGTAGCTTGAAAAAAATTAAACAAAAAGATTTGAATCTTTTAGATAAAAAAAATAAAATGAGTTTAAAACCATCATTAATTCATGATTTTTTTAGTCTTTTTTATAATTAAAATTTTATGAAACTTTTTTTATTTTATTGAAATACCCGCTCCGACAACTACTAGTTGTTCTTTAATACTATCAACTTCAATTTGAGAAATATTTTTTTTAATAATTTGAGGTGAACTTTCTACTAAATTTTTGACTTCCTTTAAGCCTAAGCCGGTGATGGAACGAACTACTTTAAGTATAGCTATTTTTTTGTCTGTAGGTACATCTTCTAGAATAATATCAAAAGTTGTTTTTTGTTCTAATGGTTTTTCATTTTTTTTTTCCATATTCATACTAGATGTTATATTAGTATTTGTAGAAATAGAAGTATCTATATTAAAATTTTTCTCAATTTCTTTTACTAATTCAGATGCCTCTAATAAAGTTAATTCTTTTAATTGATTAACAATTAGATTAATTTTTTTGTTCATTTTTTAAAATTTTTTGATATTAATTATAAAGTTGTTTGTTATTATTGTTAATATAAAATTTTTTTTAAGTTTTAAGAATTTTTAAAAATAAATATATAGAAACTATTTTGATCTATTTTTATACTCTTAAACTTTATTATTTTTGAAAGTGGATAAATCTATATTAATAGCTGGCCCCATTGTAGTACATAAATGGAGACTCTTTAAATACTGACCTTTTACACTAGAAGGCCTATTCTGTTGGATAGATTGATAAATTACTTGTAAATTTTGAGACAATTCTTCATTTGTAAAATTTATTTTACCAAATAATAAATGTACTACCCCAAATTTATCAGCACGATATAAGATTTTACCTTTTCTAAATTCATGTAAACTAGTTAAAAGGTCGTTTGTAATCGTACCAGTTTTTATTGATGGCATTAATCCTTTAAGGCTAAGAATTTTATTAAATTTTATTAACTTAATCATCATATCTGGTGTTGTTAGTAATAAATCTAAATTTAAATCTTTTTTTTTTATTAATTCAATTAAATTTTCTGAACCGACAATATCAGCAAGCTCATAATATTCTGGTAAAATTTTTTCATTAGAAACAATGATTGCTATTTTTTTTTTTTTAATAATTTTATTTGGTAATATCAAGCTTGCACGTAATTGCTGATCGCTATATTTTGGTTCAATATTGAGATTTATATGTGCTTCCACTGATTCAATAAATTTTGCTGTTGCGGTTTGTTTTAGTAAACTAATAGCTTGATCTATGGAATATTTATTATGTTGAATTAAATAGTCTAGTTGTTTTTTCCGTTTTGAAGATTGTTTCATTAATAAATTTTACCAAAAAATAAGTAGAATATTCAAAAAGTTTAATTACGGAGAAATAATCTTAATACCCATATTTTTAGCTGTACCCTCAACAATTTTTATTGCACATTCTATATTTTTTGTATTAAGATCTGGTAATTTAATTTTTGCAATTTTTTTTATTTCATCATGAGTAATTTGACCAATACAAAAATGATTTGGTTCAGAAGCTCCTTTTTTCTTTTTTATTATTTGTAATAATAAAATAGAAGTAGGAGGTGTTTTTAATATAAATGAATAAGATTTGTCTTCATATACAAAAATTTCAACTGGTATAATAGTACCAATCTGATCTTTTGTTTGATCATTATATTCTTTACAAAATGTAGCAATATTAATTCCATATTGACTCAAAACTGGACCAACAGGTGGTGCCGGGGTTGCTTTACCTGCTTTTAATGCAAGTTTAGTTATAGATGAAACTATTTTAGGCATAATTTTATATTACTCTTTATACTGATTTATAATAAAGAACTCAGTGTAAGTATATCACTTTTTTAATAAAACTACAAGATCCTGACAACTTATTTTCATAAAAAAGTTTAAAAATTTAAATTTTTAAACTACACACCTTGAAGGATTTGAACCCTCGACATTAGGTTTTGGAAACCTATATTCTACCAATTGAATTAAAGGTGCTTAGGATATTATCAAGATGTTTTCTATTTAATAATATCTTGAATAAAAAATAATGGAATATTTTAATATTTTAAAAATTTTAATTTTCAAATAGAAAATATTTTGGTATATATTTTAAAAAAGCTGTCCCAATAGGACCATTTCTTTGTTTTGCTATAATAATTTCCATTATATTTTTATTTGTTGTATTCGAATTATAATATTCATCACGATAAAGCATTAAAACAACATCTGCATCTTGTTCAATAGATCCACTATCTCGTAAATCTGATAAAACAGGACGTTTATTTTGACGTATTTCTACATTTCTACTTAATTGTGAAAGTACCACAATTGTTATATTCATTGTTCTAGCTAATTTTTTTAGTGCTCGAGTTATTTTTGATAATTCTTGTACTCGACTTTCATCTTTATTACTTTCCAAAAGTTGTAAATAATCAATAACAACTAACCCAAGATTTCTACCTTGTGTACGTTTTAAATGTTTAAGTTTTGCTTGAATATCTAAAATTGAAAGATCAGGGCTATCATCTATAAAAATGGATAATCGAGAAAGTTTATTAACACTTTTATTTATTTGAACCCATTCACTTTTTGAAATTTTTCCGGTCTTTAATCGATTTGATGTTATTTTTGTTTCTGTTGACAAAAGTCGATACATTAATTGCTGTCTTGTAAGTTCCAAACTAAAAAAAACACTATCAATAGAAAATTGAGTACTCATATTTTTTGTTATATTTAGAATTAAAGCTGTTTTACCCATTGAAGGTCGACCAGCTAAAATTACTAAATCAGATTTTTGAAAACCTTGTATTATATTATCGATTTCTAAAAAACCAGAAAATAAGCCAGTAATTTGAGGTGATATAAGTTGTGATCTAATTTCTGTTAAAATTTCAGAAAAAACATCTGCTGTACTACCTAAATTTTTTTTTTGATATGTCTGAGTTAAAGTTAAGATTTTATCTTCGATATTAAAAAAAAGATCTTCCAACGAAACTTCTGTAAAATATCCATATTGTTTAATTTCTTGTCCTAATTGAATTATTGAACGCCTTAAATATTTTTCATAAACAATTGCAATATAATCGTTTAAAAAAGAAGTATAAACTGTTTGATTTATTAAATTTATAATTAATCTACTATCATTAAATTTGTTAACTAATTTTTGATCTTCAATCCAGGTTATTATTGTAGTATAATTGACAGGTTTACCTTGTTCATGAAGAAATAAAGCTCCTTCATAAATAATCTGATGAGTTTCTAAATAGAAAGCATCAATATTTAGTTGTTTATAAACAATATTAATTGCGTTTGGATCAGTTAAAATAATACCCAAAACCATTCGCTCACCTAGCAAACTGTAAGGTAAAATCTTTTTTTTACTTTTTAATTTAAAAATTTTTTTATTCATTATAGTATTAAAATATAAAAAAAAAGTTTTTTTTTTATATTATTTTAGGAAATATAGTTTTCTTAATTATTTTTATTTATAGATTTTTAATATATTATACTCAACTTAAAATTTAATAAGATTCATATTTATATTTTAAAATTAAAAAATATTATTTTATATATTATATAGATTATATAGATTATATATAATGTAAAAAACAAGTTTAAAAATGACTTGTTTTTTTTATATTTTATTTTTAAAATCTTTTTGTTATTTAAAAAATACATTTTAACAAAAAAAAATATATATAAATGAATACGTTTAAAATTAATTTTGTAAATCAATCGGATGATTTAAATTCAACAATTGAATGTAGAGATGACCAATTTCTTTTAGATGCGGCAGAAGAACAAGGATTGGAATTACCTTACTCATGTAGAGCTGGTGCTTGTTCTACTTGTGTTGGTAAATTATTAGAGGGGGAGGTAGATCAATCAGAGCAATCTTTTTTAGATAATGACCAAATAAAAGCTGGGTTTGTTCTAATTTGTAGATCTTACCCTATTTCTGATTGTAAAATAAAACCCCGTGTTGAAGAAGATTTATATTAAATTTATTTTTATAAACTTAAACTAATCTTTAAAAAAATTAACCGAAACACCAGCAGGAAAATTTAGAAAAAACAAAATATCGAAAATTTCAGAGGAATCTGTATGAATATCTATTAATTTTTTATATTGTCGAATCTCAAAATGTTCTCTTGAATCTTTATCAACATGTGGTGAACGAAGAACACAATAAATTTTTTTTTTAGTTGGAAAAGAAACAGGACCACATATTTTATTTAAAGATTTTTTTGAATTTAAAGAAATTTTAATAAGATTACATGCTTGCTCTATGATTTTATGATTAAAAGATTTTAAATATATACGAATTTTTTTTGTTATCATAAAAGAATCAAATTAAGAAATATTTTTAAAAATTATTCTACAATATTAGAAACTACTCCAGCACCAATTGTTTTACCTCCTTCCCTAATAGCAAAACGCATACCAGCTTCAACAGCAATGGGTGAAATTAATTCAACAGTCATTTTAATACGATCACCAGGTAATGCCATTTCAACATCAGAACCATCATCTGCTGTAAAATTTAAAATTTGACCTGTTACATCAGTAGTTCTCACATAAAATTGCGGACGATAACCTGCAAAAAAAGGTGTATGACGACCACCTTCTTCTTTAGTTAAAATATAAACTTCTCCTTCAAATTTTTTATGCGGTGTAATGGAATTAGGTTTAGCTAATACCATACCACGTTCTATTTCTTCTTTTTGTACACCTCGTAATAAAATACCAACATTATCTCCAGCTAATCCTTGATCAAGAATTTTCTGAAACATTTCAACTCCAGTAACTATAGTTGATCTTGTCTTATGAATTCCAACTATTTCAACATTTTGACCAACTTTAATAATACCACGCTCTATTTTACCTGTCGCTACAGTACCACGCCCTGTTATAGAAAAAACATCTTCAATTGCCATTAAAAATGGTTTTTCTATATCTCTTTTTGGAGTTGGAATTGATGAATCTACATTCTCCATTAGTTTGTATATTTTATCAACCCATTTATTTTCACCATATTTTAAATCTGGATTTGCAGAAATTGCTTCTAATGCTTGTAAAGCTGATCCAGAACAAATTGGAATATCATCTATTGGAAAATTATAATTTTCTAATAATTCTTGAACTTCTAATTCAACAAGTTCAAGTAATTCAGGATCATCAACTTGATCTTCTTTATTTAGAAAAACAACAATACTTGGTACACCTACCTGTTTTGCTAACAAAATATGTTCACGAGTTTGAGGCATAGGACCATCTGCTGCAGAAACAACTAAAATAGCTCCATCTATTTGAGCAGCACCTGTAATCATATTTTTAATATAATCAGCATGCCCAGGACAATCAACATGGGCATAATGACGTTCGTTAGTTTCATATTCTACATGTGCAGTATTGATAGTAATACCTCGTGCTTGTTCTTCTGGAGCAGCATCTATTTCTTCATATTTTTTAGCAATTACAGGTCTCCCACCAAGAGAAAGCACTGCAGTTATAGCTGCTGTTAATGTTGTTTTTCCATGATCTACATGTCCAATAGTACCTATATTAATGTGTGGTTTTGAACGATCAAATTTTTCTCGTGCCATTTAAAATTTTCTAAATTTTTTATATAGTAGATTTACTTTTGGCGAATGTTTAATTATAACTAAAAAAATTATGATTTTTAATTATTTTTTTTTTTATAAAAGTGTGAAAAAACTTTATTAGCTTCAGCCATACGATGAGTTTCTTCTTTTTTTCGTAAACTAGTACCAATACCATTAGAAGCATCTAAAATTTCATTTGCTAATTTAATAGATATTTTACGACCAGATCTTTTTTTTGCTGATTTTACTAACCAACTTAGTGATAGATTAATTCCACGAAAAGTAGTTACCTCAGTAGGAATTTGAAAACTAGACCCACCAATCCTTTTTGTTTTTACTTCAATCTTTGGACTACAATTTTTAACAGCTTTTTCTAATATTAATATAGGAATCTCTTTTGTATGATTTTCTATAATATTCAATGTTTCATTGACAATTTTTTGAGCTAACATTTTTTTACCTTTTTTAAGTAATCGAACTGTCAATAAACTTACTAAAAAACTATTATAAAAAGGATCCGCTAATGGAAATTTTCTTTTTAATCTAATTCGACGTGACATAATAATATTTTTAATTAATTTTTTTAATTGTAAAATTAATTTTTAATTTTTTTAGTTCCATATTTGGAGCGACTTTGCATACGATTTTTCACTCCATCACTATCTAAAGTACCACGAATAATATGATATCTTACACCAGGTAAATCTTTTACCCTTCCCCCTCTAATTAAAACAACAGAATGTTCTTGAAGGTTATGACCTATACCTGGGATATAGGTAGTAACTTCAAAGCCTGATGTTAAACGAACTCGAGCAACTTTGCGAATTGCAGAATTTGGTTTTTTAGGTGCTGCTGTATATACTCGTGTGCAAACTCCCCGACGTTGTGGACAACCTTTTAGAGCTGGTGATTTTGTTCGGTCAAAACTTTTATAACGTCCTTTTCTAATTAATTGTTGAATTGTTGGCATAATTTAACAAAATTTTTCTTTATTTAATATAAATTAAATTAACTCAGTTTTTTTCAAAGTATACTTTTTAAAAAAACGTTCTATTCGACCTTCTGCATCAATTAAACGTTGTGAACCTGTATAAAATGGATGATTTTTTGACCATATATCAACATTTAATTTTTGTTTTGTCGACCCTGTCTTCATTATTAATTGACCATCACAATAAACATTTACTTTTTGGAACCATTTCGGATGAATTTTTTTTTTCATAAAATTTATAAATTTTTATCGTTTTGAATATTGTGAAGCTTTTCGTGCTTTTTTTAAACCGTATTTACGTCTTTCCTTTATTCTTGTATCCTGGCTTAGAACCTTATTAAGTTTTAAAATTGATTGAAATTCATTTGGATTTTTTAAGACTAAAGCACGAGCTAATCCTAACTTAATAGCATCTGCTTGTGCATTTAAGCCACCACCTTTAACATTTATTAGAATAGTATAATTTTCTAATTTACTAATGAATGTAAATGGTAATAGAATTTTTTTTAAATAGATCAAATTATTCTGGAAATATTTTTCTAAAGTTCTTCCATTAATGTTAAAAGAAATTTCATTTTTTAAATTAAGAGTCTTTATTAGGTATACAATAGCTGAAGCGGATTTTCTACGACCCATCCCAAAATTTTTAGCTTTAATTTTCATAAAAAAATATAAAAAATTTTGATTAAATTTTAATTAATTGCGGAGTTTGAGCAAAATGTTGATATTGAGCTGTATTATAAATTTTAAGTTTTTTAAGCAATTTTCGTCCCATTCTATTTTTTGGTAACATACCTTTAACAGCATATTCCAAAATTCGTTTAGGTATTCGTATTTGTAAATGTTGAAATGTTTCTATTTTTTTTCCACCAGGTCGTCCTGAATGAGTGAAATATACTTTTTGTCTCATTTTATTACCAGTTAGATAAATTTTGTCAACATTTATAACAATAATAAAAATATTAAAATTTTGATAAGGTGTATAAAAGGTCTTATTTTTACCTTGTAGTAGTGTAGCAATACGTGTGGCTAGTCGCCCCAAACGTTGATTTGTAGCATCAATTAAAAACCATTTTGATTTAAGTTTATTAGATGATTGAACAATTGTATATTTCATAAACAACTAATAATATTATGTTATTAATTTAATGGATTTACTTATAAAGTTAAATTTTTAAATTCTTTTCTAGGTTGTTTTGTATATATCGGTTGTATTGGATATAACCATGTTACAAAATTTTTAATTGCTAAACTAAGAGCTTTTGTTGGTGTAATACTACCATTTGTCCAAATTTTTACAACTAATTCTTTATTTTTTTCATTTTGTTCAAAAATAACATTTTGTATTGGTGTGAAGGGAGCATCTATTTTTAAAAAATCTGTTGAATAATCGTTTTGATTTATCGAATCTGTTAATAAATAACCTATACCAGAATCAATTTTAATTTCTAATTCTAAAATTGAATTATCTGTAATAGTTGCAATATATTGTGTAGGATTGCAAATAGTAATTGTAGAAGGTAATTTTAAACTATTTGCAGTTATAATCGCTGGACCGCTAACTTTGAATCGACCTATTATAGGCGAAGAAAATTTCATTTTACTTTTAAAAATAATTTCCTTAAGATTTAATAAGATATCCAAAACATCTTCTCGAACTCCAGGTATTGTAGAAAATTCATGATTTACTGTTGCAATTCTTACTGCAACAATAGCTAACCCAGGAATATTTGTTAATAAAATACGTCTAAGTGCTGTACCTAAAGTAAGACTTTCACTATGATTTAATGAGTGAAAAGTAAATTGACCAAAAAATAGCGTTGGTTTTTGAAAATCTAATTCCAAACAATTATTTTCTAATTTTACCATCTTTATTTTAAATATTCTTTATAGTTATATAACTTTAAACTTAGGAAAATTATCAATTTATATTCGACGATGTTTTGGTGGACGACAACCATTATATGGGATTGGACTCATATCTTTTATTGAACTAATTTTAAGATTTATTGTTTGTAATGCACGAATAGCTGTATCTCTACCAGGACCATATCCTTTTATAATAATTTCAACTTTTTGTAAATTTACTATATCCATTGCTTTTTGTACAGCAATTTTTGATGCAGTTTGAGCGGCAAAAGGTGTACTTTTTCTAGCTCCTTTAAATCCACTTGTACCGGCTGATGCCCAAGAAATAGTATTACCTTTTATATCTGTAATAGTTATAAGGGTATTATTAGTTGTAGATTTAATATGTATTATTCCAGTATTAATATTTTTATACTTTTTTTTTTGTTTTTTTATCATAATTCATAACAAAATTTTTTTAATAATTCTCCTTATTTTTTTCTTACCAATAATCTTTTCCTCATATTACGTCTTGTTCGAGCATTAGTACGTGTTCGTTGTCCTCGAACGGGTAATAGAATTCGATGTCGTCGCCCTCTAACAGAACCTATTTTAATAAGACGATTAATATTAGCTTTAATAATACGTTTTAAATCTCCTTCCAGTTGATAATCTTTTTCCAAAATCTTTCTTAACTTAATAATATCTGAATCACTTAAGTCTTCTATTTTAAATCCTTTCTTGTGTTGCTTAAAATCAATATCAATTTTTTGTAAAATTTCAGTTGCACGTGATAAACCAATTCCATAAATAGAAGTTAAAGCATAATTTATTTTTTTATTTTGCGGTAAATCAACACCTAAAAAACGAACCATATTTATCTCCTTATTTTTAAAATCTTTGTTTAATTATTAACTTTAATAATTAACCTTGTCGTTGCTTATGTTTAGCATTAGAGCATATAACACGGACTTTACGGTAACGCTTAATAATTTGACAACGGTCACACATCTTTTTTATAGAAGGGCGTACTTTCATTTTTAATTATAAATTTAAAAATTTTTGTATTTAAAATTGTATATTTTTATAAAATTTATTAGATTTTAAGTTAAAATAAATATTTTTTATATAATAAAATATAAAATATATTAAAGTCAAATCTAATAAATTTAATATAAAAAACTATTAATTCGTTTGATAATATCAATTAAAACATTAACTAAAATAATTTGTGAAGTAAATCCAAAAGAATTTAAATTAGAAATATTTAATAATAATTCAAAAAATTGAATTATAGCAATTATACCTACTAAAAAAATGGCATTAAAACTTGCAATTTTATTTAATGTTTTTGTTAAATATTTTTCAGTTTCCAAACCAGGTGTAATTTTTGGAATAACCACTGAATTTTTTCTTAATTCTTCCGCAATTTCTTTTGGTTCAAAAAATAAAGTTGAATAAAAATATGTAAAGAAAAAAATTAATCCACTGTAAAGACCTAGAAAAAGAAGATGTTCACTCCAAAATCCAATTTTAGATTGAAAAATTTTTTCTATATTTAAAACAGAAAAAAATTGTATTTTAAATATAAACCAAATATAAGATAAAACAATCATTATAGATGAAGCAAAAACTAATGGCATTACCCCTGTTTGATTTATACGTAAAGGTAAAAAACTATTAATTTGACGTATAAAAGAACTTTTTCCAAAAGAAAATTGCCGAGCTGTAATAATTGGAATTTTTATAATAGTTTCATTCAAACTTACACAACTAAATATAGAAAATAAAAATAAAATTAAAATAATAATTAATTTTAGATAATCAATATTATTATGTTTATTAATTAAAATTAAAAATTTTTTAAATTGATCGGGTAAATGTGAAACAATATTAAAACATATTAATAAAGAGGAACCATTACCTATTCCATTTTTTGTTATTAATTCACTAAACCATACTAAAATAAAGGATCCACCAACTAATATACTTATAATTAAAAATATACTTATAAAACTCCAATTTAAAATATTTTTTTTTAAACTATAGGTTAAACCAAAACTTTGTATAATTGCTAAGAAAAAGGTTAAAATTCTAGTATAATTTACTAATTTTCTTTTCCCAAATTCTCCTTCTTCTTGTTTTAATTGTTTTAAAGATGAAATAGAAACTATTAATAATTGGATAATTATAGAGGCATTAATATAAGGAAAAATACCTAGACTAAATAAACCAAAAATTTTATTGTTCCCACCAGAGAAAATATTTAAAATTTCAATAATTGAATTTTGGTATAAATTCGTATTTATAATTTGTGGTGTATTTAAAAAAAAATTTTGATTAATAAAAGGTATTGGAATAAAATTTCCAATTTTAACTATAGTTAAAAGAGTTATTGTTAAAAGAACTCTTTCTTTTAAAGATTGTTCACTATTCATTTGATAAAAGATATCCATTCTAATTAAAGCTTTATCAATAAAAATCAATTAATTTTTATAACTATATACTTTTTCTATTGAAATATCTCGTGCATTAGCTACATCCTTAATAGTTCGTAGAAAAGATAAAGCATTAATCGTAGCTCTTGCATTATTTAATAAATTACTACTTCCCATTTGTTTTGCTACAATATTTTGAATACCCGCTAATTCAAGAACAATACGAATGGAACTACCAGCAATAACACCAGTACCGGGACCGACTGGTTTTATTAAAACTTTAGCAGATCCACAAACTCCAGTTGAAATATGTGTTATAGTCAATATTTTAGTAATTGGAACATTTATAAGACATTTTTTAGCTTCATTCAAAGCTTTTTTAATAGAAAGACTTATTTCATCGGCTTTACCAACGCCAACACCAACTTGACCTTTTTGGTTTCCTAAAATTAGAGTCGTACGAAAACTTAATTTTTTACCACCCTTAACAACTTTTGAAACTCGTTGAATTTCAACTATACTTTGTCGCCACTCTGAAACTTGTTTTTTAGTCTTTTTTTGTTTTTTATTAGAAATTTGTTGTACTTTTTTGTACATAATATTTTTATTTAAAACTTAAAATTTCAAACCTATACTTCTTGCTCCGTCAGCAATAGCTTTTATTCGACCATGATAAGGTTTATCATTTCGATCAAAAATTATGGATTTAATTCTTTTTTTAAGTATTCGTTGTCCGATAGTCTTACCAACTAAAAAAGATGCTTTAATTGTGGCTCCCGATTTAATTTGAGATTTTATTTCAGTATCCAAAGTAGAACATGAAATAAAAACATGTGAGGATTCATCATCAATTAATTGAGCATATATGTGTTTATTTGATCGAAAGACACATAAACGGGGTCGTTGTTTTGTACTTTTAATACAATTTTTTTTTTTAATCATAAATATATTTTATTATCTTCCTGATTTTCCTACTTTTAATTTAATACTTTCACCTTTGTAAAAGATCCCTTTACCTTTATAAGGTTCTGGTAATCTTTTACTTTTAATACTACTTGCAAATTGACCAACTTTTTCCTTATCAATTCCTCTAATAATAATTGTATTATTTCCTTCAAGTAAAATTTCAATAGTTTTTGGTAATAGCATAATAATCGGATGACTATATCCTAAATATAATATCAATTCTTTATCAGAAATTTGTACTCGATATCCTATACCTTTTAATTCAAGTACTTTTTCAAATTTTTGAGAAACTCCTAAAATCATATTATTTATTAATATTCTTGATAACCCGTGAAATTGTCGTACTAACCGAGAATTGTTTTTTGCTATCAATAAAATATAATTTTTTTTAATTTTAATTGTAATTAATGGAGAAATTTCTCTAGATAATTCACCATATGGTCCTAAAACTTTTATTACTAAACCTGTAAGTTTAATTTTAACATTATCAGGTATTAGGATTGGAAGTTTACCTATTCTAGACATAAATTTTAATATTTTAATTTTACCAAATATAACAAAGAACTTCACCACCAATCCCTAAATTTTTAGCTTGATGATTACTCATTATCCCTTTTGATGTTGATAAAATTGTAATTCCTAAATTTCCTAGAATATTTGGGATATTTTTTTGTCCAACATATACTCGTAAACCTGGTCGACTAACCATTTTAATCATTGTAATTACTGGTTTATATAATGGTCCTTTATATTTTAAATAAAGTAATAAACTTGTTTTTTTAGTATATATAATTTTTTCAAAATTTTTTATATAACCTTCATTTTTTAAAATATTAGCTATTCCACGAGTTATTTTTGTATTTGGTACTTGTACAAGCTTATGACGTACAAGATTAGCATTTCTTATTCTAGTTAACATATCTGAAATAGTATCCATAGGAATTTTTTTTTAATTAGTTAATGGAAAACCAAATTCCAATAAAAGTGCTTTACCTTCTTCTTTTGTTGTTGCACTTGTTACAATTGTAATATTGAAACCTCTAATTTTATCAATATTTTCATGAGCAATTTCAGGAAAGATTGATTGTTCACTAAGACCTAAATTATAATTTCCAGTTTGATCAAAACCTTTTGTACTAAGTCCACGAAAATCCCGAAGTTGAGGTAAGGTTAAATGAATAAATTTTTCTAGAAAACAATACATTTTTTTTTTACGTAATGTTACAGTAAGTCCAATATTCATTTTTTCACGAATTTTAAAATTTGCAATAGATTTTTTTGCTTGTGTTATAATTGGCTGTTGTCCAGTAATTGCACGAATTTCTTTAATGGATTGGTCTATTACACCTTTTGTTTGTGCATCACTACCAAGACCTTGATTAATTTTGATTTTAATTAATTTTGGAACTTGATGAATATTTTTATATAAAAATTTTTTGTATAAGTTTGGTATTATTGTTTTTTTATAAACAGTTTGAAGATTTTCTATTTCATTCATAGACTATTTTTAAAATTATATTAATACAACATTTGAAATATGAATTGGAGCTTCTATTTTAATTATTTGTCCCGATTTTTCATTTAAATGTTTTGATTTTTTATGTTTTATTTTCATATTTAATCCTTTTATTATAACTTTTTGTTTTTTTATTATGATTAAAGAGATTAAACCAATTTGACCTTTTTCTTTACCACTAATAATTCTAACTTTATCACCTATTTTTAAACGGATTTTTTTTCTTTTCCTTTTTTCGATAATCATATTAATTATTAAAAAAAAATATTATAGATCTATATATTTTTATTATAATTATAAAACCTCAGAAGCTAATGATATAATTTTTGTAAAATCTTTTTCACGAATTTCACGTGCGATTGGTCCAAAAATTCGTGTTCCCCTAGGAGCTTTTACCATATTTATAATAACAGCAGCATTATCATCAAATCGAATTGTACTACCATCTATACGCCGAATTGCTTTTTTTGTTCTAACAATAACAGCTCTAATAATATCTGATCGTTTTACTTCCATATTTGGACTTGCTTTTTTTACTACTCCTATAATAATGTCACCAATTTTAGCAAATTTTCTTCGACCTCCAAGTACACGAATACACATGATTTGTTGTGCACCAGAATTATCAGCTACTGTTAAAAAAGTTTGTGGTTGAATCATTTTTCCTTTATTAAATTCGTAATTAATGATTTTTTAAAATACACTTAACTATCCAACGTTTTTTTTTACTAATTGGACGGCTTTGTTGTAAAACTACTTGATCACCAATATTACAAGTGTTTAATTCATCATGTGCCATATAACGCTTTGTTCGAATAACTGTTTTACCATAAACTTTATGAAGATAACGATATTCTATAGAAACTACAACAGTTTTATCCATTTTATTACTTAAAATAATTCCAATTTTTTCGATTTTTTTCATATTTAAAAATATAAAGTTCTCATTTTTTAACTTTATTTAATCATTTAAAATTTTTTCGTTGTTGTTTTATCAAAAAAATTTGTTTAATTTTATGACGAATATGTTTAAAAAAATGGGGTAAAAATACCTGATTTGTTGCTTTTTTAAATCTTAATTCAAATAGATTTTTTTTTAATTTAAATATTTCTTGTTCTAACTCTTCATCTGTTAATTTTTGTAAATCATTGAAATTTGAAAAACTCATTTTTATGATTTTTAATAATTTTACTTAGAAATAAATTTAGTTTTAATAGGTAATTTAAAAGAAGCAATTCGCATTGCTTCTTTTGCTATATTATAGTTAACTCCAGCTAATTCAAATAAAATAGTATTTGGTCTTACACTAGAAACCCAATAACTTACAGACCCTTTTCCAGAGCCCATTCTTGTTTCTGCTGACCGTGCCGTAATTGGTTTATCTGGAAAGATCATAATCCATAATTTTCCATCACGTTTCGTGTATCGTGTTATAGTACGACGTGCGGCTTCAATTTGACGTGATGTAATCCAAGTAGGTTCTAAAGCTTGTAAGGCATAATTTCCAAAATTAATTTTATTTCCTCGATTTGCTTTACCTTTTAGTCGACCTCGATGTTGTTTTCGATATTTTGTCCGTTTAGGGCTTAGCATAGTAATAATTTTTTTTTATTTAATTAACAATATTAACATTATTAATTTTTAGGAATTATAGAATTTAAAATTTCACCTTTAAAAAGCCAAATTTTTATTCCTAAAGTACCATAAGTTATTTGTGCTGTTTTATAAGAAAAATCAATATTAGCTCTAATTGTTTGTAATGGTACACGTCCATTTCTTAACCATTCAGTTCGAGCAATATCAGCACCATTTAAACGACCACTTATTTGTACTTTTATACCTTTAATCTCATCATCATGAATGGCAAGATCTATAACTTTTTTCATAGTACGTCGAAAAGGTACTCGTTGTTCTAATTCTTCCACTATAATTTCTGCCAATAAATCTGCATATTTAGTTGGTGTTTTTATATGATCAATTTGGATTTTTATTTTTTTATTTACAGTTTTAGCTGATAATTTGCGATCCAAATCTTTTAAAATTAAAGCATTTTTCCCTATTATTATTCCTGGACGAGCTGTTTTTATTTTTATAATTGTAGAAACATTATGTGTTTTTATTCTATAAATATAGATAGCAACAATTCCCTTAAATTTAAATCCAATTTCATCTAAAAAATTGATTAATGTTTTTCTTAAAGTATAATCTTCTTGGACATAATTTATATAATTTTTCATATTAATATGCCAAATAGATTTATCTTCCGCTGTTATTCCAAGTCGAAATCCTATAGGATGTGTTTTATACCCCATAATTTTTGATTTTGTTTTTATTTATTTGATTTATTTATCAAAATCTTTACTTTGACTCTAATATAATCGTTATCTGACAAGTGGGCTTACAAATAGAAAAAGCTTTGCCACGAGCACGTGCTCGAAAACGACGTCTTATTTGAGTCTTATTAACAAAAGCTGTTTTAATAAATAAAGTCTCCTTTTTTAATTCTAAATTATGCTCTGCATTTGCAGCCGCTGAATTTAATACTGTCCAAATTGGACCACAAGCGCGATAAGGCATAAATTTTAGTATCATTAAAGCTTCTCGGTATACGCGGCCATTAATTTGTTTTAATACTCGACGAACTTTTAATGGTGACATATTAATTTTTTTTCCAACTGCTTTTGCTTGTACTAAAATAGATTTGTCCATGTCAATTTTTTAATTTTGAAATAAAATTATCGTTTAAATTTTCGATCGCTTTTAGCATGTCCTCGAAAATTTCTTGTTAAAGCAAATTCACCTAATTTATATCCTATAATATTTTCAGTAATAAAAACGGGAATATGTTGTTTACCATTATAAACTGCAATTGTGTGTCCAATCATCATTGGTATTATTGTAGAAGCTCGTGACCAAGTTTTAATTATTTTTTTTTCTCCATTTGAATTCATCTTTTTAAGTTTTTTCAACAATTGATAGGCAACAAATGGACCTTTAGAAAGTGATCGTGACATAAAAAATATTATTAAAATTTTACTTATTTTTATTTAAAATTTTTATTTTCGTCTACAAAGAATAAAAATATCACTATATTTAATCTTTCGTCTAGTTTTAACTCCTAATGTACCTTTACCCCAGGGTGTTACAGGTTTTTTTCGACCAATTGGAGCTCGACCTTCACCACCACCATGTGGATGATCACACGGATTCATTGCTGAACCACGAACAACAGGTCTATATCCTAACCATCTTCGGCGTCCAGCTTTACCTAAAATAAGATTAACATTCTCTTGATTACTTACAACACCAATTGTAGCATAACATTCATTACGTATTAGTCGTATTTCTTTTGAAGGTAATTTTACTGTTACATAATTACCTTCTTTTGCTATTAGACGTGCACAAGTACCAGCTGCACGAGCAATTTGACCGCCTTTTTTTGGAAATAATTCAATATTATGAATAAATGATCCTAATGGTATGTTTTTTAGTTGTAAAGAATTCCCAATTTTTAAAGGTGCATTGGGTCCTGAATTTATTTCTGATCCTATACTTATATTTTCTGGCTTTATTATATATCGTTTATCTCCATCAGAATATTGAACTAGAGCTATACGAGCATTACGATTTGGATCATATTCTATTGAAGAAATAATTCCTGAAATTTTATATTTATTTTTTTTAAAATCAATTATTCGATATAATCGTTTATGTCCCCCTCCACGATGTCGTATTGTAATTTTTCCATTATGATTACGACCTTTTCTACGATAATTATATTTTAATAAATTTTTTGTAGGTTTTTTTTTTGTTATATCGTCAAATGAAGATAAAATTGTATTACGCGTTCCAGGAGTTGAACATTTACATACACGAATGGGCATTTTTTTCTTTGCTTTTAATTAAATTAATAAATATCACAAGAAAGAGTTTTTTTATACAAATAAATTAATTTTATTTTTTTGTGATAATTTTACTACTACTTTTTTATAACCCCCCATTTTATTTGTAATAAATCGCGGATGTTTTTGTTTTAAATTACATGTATTAATTTTTATTACAGTGACTCCAAATAAAAATTCTATAATTTTTTTAATTTGAGGTTTTTTTATTTTTCTATCTACAATAAATGTATATTGATTAGATTCTAACAAATGAACAGTTTTTTTAGTAATATATGGATATTTTATCTGATCAATTAATGAGTAAATATGTTGATTTATCATTTTTTTTTTAATAAAAAAGAATATATTTAAATTTTATAATTTCGTTTTATTTCTTTTAATCCATTTAAATCGAATAAAATTAAATGGCTTGTTAATATTTTATTAAGATTTAAATGTTTAGCTTCCATTAAACTTATAAATTTTAAATTTTTAGTACTGTATTTTAACAAAGGATCTATTTTTGATAAAATAATTAATGTTCTAGGTTGTAATTCAATTTTAAGATTTTTGAGATTTTTTAAAAAATCTTTTGTTTTATAAGAATATAATGTAAAATTATTAATTAATTTAATTTGTTTAGACTTTATTTTTAAAATAGACTGTATTCCTAATCGTCGTTCTTTTTTATTAATTTTATTTTTATAAGTTTTAGGTTTAGGACCAAAAATAACTCCACCACCTTTCCATAAAGGAGATCTAATAGATCCTGTACGAGCACGACCCGTTCCTTTTTGTTTCCAAGGTTTTTTTCCTCCACCACGAACTTCTGCACGTGTTTTCGAATTAGCGCTTCTTTGATGATTCTTTATTTGTTGATTTTGAAAACAACGATAAATTAAATAATTTATTTTTGGATTATAAATCTGAAAATTTTTGTCATTAAGAGAATGTGATAAAAAATTTGTTTTTTCTTTTACTATAGTTGATACAATCCTTTTATTAATTATCATTTTTTATCTTTTATCCTTTATTATAATTTACAGTATTAAAGAATTTTTTATTTTCTAACTTTTTTTTTCGATTCAATAATATTAACTAAATTTCCTTGTTTTCCAGGTAATGATCCTTTTAAAATTAATAAATTATTTTTTTCATTAATTGCCATTATTTCTAGGTTTTTTTTTGTAACTTGTTTGAAACCGTGTCGACCCGACATTTTTTTACCTGGAAAAACCCTTCCTGGTGTAGTTCAAGCTCCAATAGAACCTGGTGCACGATGATCTTTTGAACCATGACTCATAGGACCTCTTTTAAAATTATGTCTTTTTTGATTTCCAGTAAAACCTTTTCCAATACTTTTAGCTGTGATATCAACAAAATCTCCAGTCGAAAATATATTAACGGTAAAACATTGATTTATAAAAAATTTATTTATATTACTCACATGAAATTCCTTTAAAAATTTTACTGTAGGTAAATTATTTTTTTTTAAATGACCTAATTGGGGCTGTGTTAATTTATTATCTTTACATAAAAAGAAACCTATTTGAATAGATTCACGATTATATTTAGATTTTTTTTTTATTTGTGTAACAATGCAAGGTCCTGCTTTAATTATAGTGACAGGAATAGCAAAACCTTTATTATTAAAAATTTGAGTCATTCCTATTTTTTTTCCTATTATTCCAATAGATACCATTTTTTATTTTAATTTTATTAAATTTTTTATAATGATTATAATTGAGCTCACCTAGTTTAAGCGTAAACTAATTTGTTATTATTTGTCTACTGGCTGATTGGTTTTTTTTATTATAAGTTTTAGTTACAATAATAAAAAAAACCGACTAATTAAATTTTTATTAAGTATTATATTTTATTTATAAAATAAATTTAATAAAAAATAATAATAAATTATGGTTGAAAAAGAGAAAATTGTCGGAATTGATTTAGGAACTACTAATTCAGTTGTTGCTGTAGTTGAAAGTGGAAAACCAACAGTTATTCCAAATAGTGAAGGATTACGAACAACACCTTCTGTAGTTGCTTATACAAAAAAAGGAGAATTGTTAGTTGGACAAATTGCTAAGCGTCAAGCGGTTATTAATGCTGGAAATACATTTTTTTCTATAAAACGATTCATCGGATCAAAAATTTCGGAATTAAAAAAAGATCGTGATCAGATGCCTTATAAAATTAAAGAAGATTCAAAAGGGAATATAAAAATAATTAGTCCAGCTTTAAATAAAGAATATAGTCCTGAAGAAATTTCTGCTCAAGTTTTAAGAAAATTAATAAATGACGCTAGTAAATTTTTAGGACAAACTGTTAAAAAAGCTATAATAACTGTTCCTGCTTACTTTAATGATTCACAAAGACAAGCTACTAAAGATGCCGGAAAAATAGCTGGAATTGATGTAGAAAGAATAATTAATGAACCTACAGCTGCATCTCTTGCTTATGGATTAGATAGAAAAAATAATGAAACTATTTTAGTATTCGATTTAGGTGGAGGTACTTTTGATGTTTCTATTTTAGAAGTTGGAGAAGGAGTTTTTGAGGTTTTATCTACTTCTGGAGATACTCATTTAGGTGGGGATGACTTTGATCAAAAAATTGTTCAATTTTTATTAGATGATTTAAAAAAAAATGAAAATGTTGATTTAAGAAAAGATCCTCAAGCTCTTCAACGTATTAGTGAAGCAGCTGAAAAAGCAAAAATGGAATTATCAAATTTAACTGAAACAAATATTCACTTACCTTTTATTACAGCAACACATGAAGGACCAAAACATATTGAAAAATCACTTACACGTACTCAATTTGAGAAAATGTGTGAAAATCTAATTCAAAAATGTCATACTCCTCTAAAAAATGCTATTAATGATGCTCGCTTAGAAACAAAACAAATTGATGAAGTTGTTTTAGTTGGTGGATCAACACGTATACCAGCTATTAAAGAATTAATACAAAACTTAACTGGTAAAATACCTAATCAAACTGTAAATCCAGATGAGGTTGTGGCTATTGGAGCTGCTATACAAGGAGGAGTATTAGCTGGAGACGTAAAAGATGTAGTTTTATTAGATGTTACTCCTTTATCACTTGGTGTAGAAACATTAGGTGGTGTTATGACAACAATTATAAAACGAAATTCAACAATTCCAACTCAAAAATCTGAAATTTTTTCAACAGCAATAGATAATCAAGATAATGTTGAAATTCATGTTTTACAGGGTGAACGACAACTTTCACAAGATAATAAAAGTTTAGGAAATTTTCGATTAGAAGGTATTCCATTAGCTCCTAGAGGTACACCTAAAATTGAAGTAACTTTTGAGATTAGTGTAGATGGAATTTTAAAAGTAAGTGCAAGAGATCAAGGAACTGATGTAACACGAAAAATTACAATACAAAATTCTTCAACATTAGAAAAGAATGAAGTAGAAGAAATGTTAAAAAATGCTGAAAAAATGGCACAAGTAGACAAGGAAAAACGAGAGCAAATAGATTTAAAAAATAATGCAGAATCAATTTGCTATAAAGGTGAAAAAGAAATAGAAAACAAAAAAAATTTAGATAAAAAAGAAAATATAACAAACTTAATAAAAGAAATCCGCTTATTAATAACAAAAGAAAATTTTGAGGAATTAAAAGAAAAAGTAAACAATTTAACTAAACTTTTAGAAGAGATTAATAATATTGAATTAGAAAATAAAGAAAATAATGTTATTGATATAGATAAAATAAACTAAAAAGTATGCTTTAATATTATAAAAATTTTAAAAAATACGAGAATAGAATTCAACAATTAATAATTCATTAATTTTAAAACTTAAATTTTCTTTTTTAATATAATCAAGTATTTCCATTTGCGAATTTTTTTTGTAGTATTTAAGATGTGAAGGTAAAGTAGAAAAACTACTATCTTCCATATTATTTTTAATCAATTTTTTTGTTGATAATTTTTTACGAATAGTAATGATATCACCTGGTTTACATTGGAAACTTGGTATATTTACACATATATCATTAACATAAATGTGACCATGATTTATTATTTGGCGTGAAGCAGGTATTGTTGGCCCCAAACCAAATCTAAAAGCAATACAATCTAAACGCATTTCTAATAATCGCATTAAATAAAATCCGGTAGAACCTTTCTTTTTACGAGCTTTTCTAATATAATTTACCAATTGTTTTTCTGTTAAACCATAATTATAACGTAATTTTTGTTTCTCCATTAATCGAATATTATAATCAGATATTTTTTGTTTTTTTTTCTTAGAACCATGCTGTCCAGGTGGATAAGAATTAAACTCTAAAAAAATTTTTCTCGTAAAACCTGGTAAATCACCAAGTCGACGTATAATTCGTACACGAGGTCCTCTGTATTTTGACATAAAATGTACAATAAAAAATAAAATTTTATTTATAGGTTAAATTTTAATTTAACTTGTATTTTTTCGTTAAAACTCCTATTTTATTTTTAAAAGAGCTTGTAGCTCAGTGGATTAGAGCACGTGGCTACGAACTACGGTGTCGGGGGTTCGAATCCCTCCTAGCTCATAATAAATTTTTCAAAATAGATTTTGAAAAGTAAATAAAAATTAGACGGAATACATAGTATTGAATGGGGTGTAGCCAAGTGGTAAGGCATCGGACTTTGACTCCGTTATTCGAAGGTTCGAATCCTTCCGCCCCAGTTTTTTAATTAATAAAATTTTGATTTATAAAAATAAAATACTAAAAAAAATTTAGGAATAGATGAGAATTTATTTAATTAACTAAAATTTAATTAAAAAAATATTTTATATAATACTGACGATATATAAATTTATAAGTTAAAATTTTTAAACTACTCGATATTGCAACTTAATAAAAAAAATTAAATTTTTTTACGGATGGTTAGCTCAGTGGAAGAGCGTCTGTCTTACAAACAGAGGGTCACTAGTTCGAATCTAGTACTATCTAATGATAAAAACAATTATTATTTTAGTTTGCATATTATAAAAAATATTTTATAATATATTTTAAAATAAAGGGTCTATCGTCTAAAGGAAAAGGACCAAAGCCTTCTAAGCTTTTAATGTAGGTTCGAATCCTACTAGATCTATTATATTCTATCTATATTACTATATCTATATTCTATAATGATTTTTTGCCGGGATAGCTCAGTAGGTAGAGCAGTGGATTGAAGATCCTCGTGTCACCAGTTCAAATCTGGTTTCTGGCAATATATAAAAAATAAATAATATAAATATATATTTATGTTATGACTGTATAAATAAATTATAATAATTTTTTTTATAAATTATTTTTTAAAAATCTTTTATAACCAGTGAAGCTACTAAACTTCCACCTAAATAGAGACAAAATAAAGCACTAGTTAATAAAAGTTGAGTAATTGGATCAGTAGATGGAGTTAAAATAGCTGCTATTATAGTTATACCAATTAAAATATATTTCCAAAAATGAAACATAGATTTTCCAGAAATAAATTTTCTAAGAGCAAAAAAAACTTGTAATATTGGGAATTGAAAAGCAATCCCTGTAGTATAAAAAAGGGGTATTATAAAATTATAATATTTATCAAAAGACCAAAAAGGTTCAATAATATTCTTATTATAAATAATAAAAAATTGTAAAACAGCCGGTATTAAAATATAAAAAGAAAAAAGTAAACTTAAACTAAATAAAATTAATGCACTAAACATTAAGTATAAAATTAAATTTTTTCTTTTTTTTTCTACATCGGGAATTAAAAAAAGTAAACTTTGAATAGAAAATAAGGGTAAGCAAAAAATTAAACTAGTGTAAATAGCAATTTTTAATGTTATGGAAAAATATTCACTAGGAGCTAATTGAACAAATTTAATATCATAAGCTGGTATTTGGAGTATTTGTGTTATCGGTTTTACATAAATAAAAGCTAAAAAACTTATCAATAAAAAAATAGTTAAAGTTAAATAGAGTCTTTGTCTTATTTCTTTATAGTGTTCACTATAGTATATTTTAGTTAAATTTTTATTATTTATATAATTTTTTTTTAAAAAATTAAAATTAAATAAAATATTCATATTATTTATGAATAAAAAATAAATTTAAAAAAGGTTAAGTTAAATAATAATCATAAAATTTATTTTTTTAAAATTTTATGTATATAAATTTTTATGGATTCTCTTAAATTTAAAAATATTAGGTTTTTTTTATTAAATTTAATTTTTTTATAAATTTTGACTTTGTAAAATATTATATGCCGCTATTCGTGATACTTCAAGTTTCATAAGATTTATTGCTTTTAGTCGCTCTATTTTATTAGAATTTTTATTTTCAAGAATTTTAATAGCTTTTTTTTTAGTTTTTTCATATAAAATTTTAACTTTTTCTAAATCTTTATAATTTTTTTCAATTTTTTCAACTTCACTCACAGTCATATAAATACTATTTTTTTTTACCATTGCACTTCCACCAAAAACTAAAAAAGGAATCCACAATTTATCTTTTCTAATTTGAAGTAAACCAGCCTCAACTGTTGTTATTAAATTGGTATGACCAGGTAATATTCCTATTGTACCAGTTGTTGTCGGTAATATGGCTTCTAAGATTGTACTTTTCCATATTGTTCCTTGAGAAACTGTTGTTAATTCAAAATAAAGTTTAGTATTAGTTTGCATTTAAATAAAAAAAATTAAAATTAGTCGTCTAAATTTAGTGCTTTATTCATTACCTCAGAAATATCACCTACAAGATAAAATGCATACTCTGGTATATTATCTACTTTACCTTCTAAAATCATTTTAAAACCTTTTATATTTTCTTTTAAAGAAACATATTTCCCAGGAGAACCTGTAAAAATTTCAGCTGCAAAAAATGGTTGTGATAAAAATTTTTCAATTTTACGTGCTCGTATAACAATTAATCGATCTTCATTAGATAATTCATCAATTCCTAAAATAGCTATAATATCTTGTAATTCTTTATAGCGTTGTAAAATTTCTTTAACAGATTGCGCAATTTTATAATGTTCTGTTCCAACAATTTCTTCTTGAAGCATAGTTGAAGTAGACTCCAGTGGTTCTACCGCTGGATAAATTCCTTTTGCGGCTATACTTCTTGATAATACAGTTGTAGCATCTAAATGAGCAAATGTTATAGCAGGTGCTGGATCTGTTAAATCATCTGCTGGAACATAAACTGCTTGTATAGAAGTAATTGAACCGCGAGTTGTAGACGTAATACGTTCTTGTAAAGCACCCATTTCTGTTGCTAATGTTGGTTGATATCCTACTGCTGAAGGCATTCGACCTAGTAGAGCAGAAACTTCTGAACCTGCTTGTACAAATCTAAAAATATTATCAATAAATAATAAAACATCTTGTTTATTAACATCTCGAAAATATTCAGCCATTGTTAATGCAGAAAGACCTACTCGCATTCTTGCACCAGGAGGCTCATTCATTTGGCCATAAACTAATGTAACTTTAGAGTCTTTTAAATTATCTTCTTTAATAACACCTGATTCTTTCATTTCCATATATAAATCATTACCTTCTCGTGTTCTTTCACCAACACCCCCAAAAACAGAAACACCACCATGAGCTTTGGCAATATTATTAATTAATTCCATTATTAAAACAGTTTTACCTACTCCTGCACCACCAAAAAGCCCAATTTTTCCACCTCGACAATAAGGAGCCAATAAATCAATAACTTTTATACCAGTTTCAAATATAGCAGGTTTAGTATTTAATTCAGTAAATAAAGGAGCTGGCCTATGAATTGGAAGATAAGAACTATTTTTAATATTACCTTTATTATCTACTGGTTCACCTAAAACATTAAAAATACGCCCAAGTGTTTCCTCACCCACAGGAACACAAATAGGTTTTCCAGTATCCATTACTTTTGTACCTCGCTTTAAACCATCAGTAGCACTCATTGAAACAGCCCGTACTTTATTGTCTCCTAATAATTGTTGAACTTCACAAATTATTTTAATATCTGTTGTTTTAATTACTAAAGCATTATAAATTTTTGGTAATTGACCAGAAGGAAAAGTAATATCAATTATTGGTCCAATAATTTGATTAATATAACCAATTGTAGGTTTTTCACGATTTTTTATAGACATATTTATTTATTTTAAAAATAAATAAAAAAAACTTCATTTTATTCTTATTTAATAGAGTTTAAAAAAAGTTATATTATATAAAAATTCGAATATATAAAAATTAAAACATTATATATTTTAAAATTTTTTTATTTATTTTGTATTGCGATTTTTTTAATAATTTTTATTAGAAGATGGTAATAAATTAAGGTCTCGAGCACGTTTAATTGATTTGGAAAGTTTTCGTTGTTTTTTCGCAGTAAGTCGAGTTTCATAACGAGGTTTTATTTTTCCTTGCTTAGTTAAAAAAGACTTAAAAAAATTAATATTTTTATAATCAAAATTTTGTATTAATTTAAGTTGAGATTTTTTATATTTTTTATTAGACATTATTTTATTTCTTTATGAAGAGTGTGATAATTACAATATGTACAAAATTTTTTCAATTCTAAACGATTGGGTGTATTTTGACGATTTTTTGTCGTAGTATAACGTGATAATCCATTTGAGCGCTTATTTTCTTTTTTACGACAATTTAAACACTCTATTGTTAAAATTATACGAGATCCTTTTTTTTTTGTCATAAATAGAATTTAGTTTCAAAATAAAAAAATATATATATTACAAAAATTATTAAATCTATTAAAAAAAGTAAGTAAATTTAATAATATTCCGAAAATTTGAAAAAATATCATTTTAAAAATATGATATTAAAAAAAAATTAAAGTTTGATAATATTCTATCTTAATATTCTTAGATTTACTAGTCAAATATTTTTTTATTCTATAAAAATATAATCTTATAATTCGAATATTTTATTTCAAAAAAGTTAAAAAAAGATAAATGAAATATTAGATATATATATTTGCTTTTTTAACTTTATATTTTTGTAATACAATTCGAGTAATAAAATTTTACGGTAAATAATCAAAGTTTAGTTATCTATATACACATTAATTATATAATAATAGGGGTTGACATGTTTTATAAAAAAGTAGATATTAACAAACAAGGTATGAAAAAAAAAACTGAATTTATTGGATAAATAAAAAAAAAATTCGGGAGATTTTTGAGAGTTTGATCCTGGCTCAGGATGAACGCTGGCGGTATGCTTAACACATGCAAGTCGTACGTAAGTTTAAAACTTAAGTGGCGGACGGGTGAGTAACACGTAAGAATTTACCTTTAGGAGAATAAAAACAATTGGAAACGATTGCTAATAATTCATATGCTCAATTTTTACAAATTGAGTGAAAAGAGAAATCGCCTGAAGAAAAGCTTGCGCCTGATTAGCTAGTTGGTAAGGTAAAAGCTTACCAAGGCGATGATCAGTAACTGGTTTGAGAGAATGATCAGTCACACTGGAACTGAGATACGGTCCAGACTCCTACGGGAGGCAGCAGTGGGGAATTTTCCGCAATGGGCGCAAGCCTGACGGAGCAATACCGCGTG
>JAAEOK010000102.1 GCA_024244705.1 Alphaproteobacteria bacterium | reverse complement strand
TCCTGAGTCGTCATCGAGAAATGTCATTTGTATTGTAAACGGACCGCCATTTGAGGTTACTATCTGCCCTTCGGGTATGTTTGAACTGACAACCGATGGAGCGGTATCATCATTCCATACCCTGGCGGTTAGTTTACTGCCTTCTTGAGCATGAAAGCCCGGCAATAGAGTAATAAGTGATCCAGCCTTGAGTATGGCCTCGCCCCCGCTGGCCACCGTAAAGGATGGCCCTGCCGTAATAGTATAACGGGCTGTATAGACCTTAGTCTCCCCATTTACAACGGTTTCATTCTGTAAGACTAAGTCGTCGGATGTGGAAGCCGGGGGAGCAGCAGTCTCATAAAACACAACATAATTACTAACTGTTCCACCGGAAAATCCTGCCGCCTTGTTCGCTCCTAAATCTACACAGTCGCCTGATAGGAAGTCCTTACTGTATACCTTCAGGAATTGTTGAGTACTCAAAGAGGTGTCAATGGTATCTCCTGTATCTGTAAAAACGCTCAGCCAGTCAGGGAGGCTCGTTGCTCTTTGATCGTAAGCTACATAGACAGTGGCATTATTCTGGAGCTCAAAGGTCAGATAACCACTGGCAGTGGTACGGTTACTATTCGCGTTTGGAGTCTTGATCATATCCAAACCAATATATAGCGCAGGCACATTTGTGAATGTATATGTCCTGTCCGTATAATATTCCATTCCTACACTCAATATTGTCTCCTCGAACTTAACATCCAGGACGCAAGCCCCAACCTCATCATCTGTCACATCTATCGTATCTGTACCATCTGCATGTCCCACCGCTATCGCCCTCACAGTCACCGTCTGCGTACCATCTACCAGCGCGTCATCCACCGCCGTCACCGTAAATGAAGGCGATGTCGTCTGACCCGCAGCTATTGTCACTGTTGGAG
>JAAEOK010000101.1 GCA_024244705.1 Alphaproteobacteria bacterium | reverse complement strand
GAATATCTACATTGCGCCGCTTGAATGCAAAATCGTGCATATCCCTGTGATAAAGGGTGAGGGAGAGTACCGGGAGGCGCATACCGTAGTAACCAACATCTCTGATTATGAGATGGCATTGGAAGATGCGTACAAGCGAGTACGCAGCGCAGAATCAGCGCTGAATATATTGAAAGATGTTGCATTAAAAGAATCGCCGGATAGATCAGCGATACTCGCCGTTGCAATGGGAAGCCTTAAGGCGGTGAATGTCGCGTTAGACAGACTTCACTAATCACGGCTATGTTGAGCTTGGCACGGCAGGCACGGCAAGGCGGGGCAAGGCCGGGCGGGGCATGGCGAGGCGGGGCAGGCAAGGCAGGCACGGCTTGGCTCGGCCAGGCGTGGCAAGGCCAGTCTCGGCACGGCAGGCGGGGCAAGGCAGGGCGCGGCATGGCGAGGCATGGCGAGGCGGGGCAAGGCAAGGCATAATCGCGGATATATACCCCAGCTTAATTGAGCTGGGGTACCGCGTCATTTGACTTACATTTGTAACAGGCGCAAAATACAAAAATGACTACATTATTGCGCACAATCCGAAAAAACCGCCACCAGACACT
>JAAEOK010000100.1 GCA_024244705.1 Alphaproteobacteria bacterium | reverse complement strand
CTGAACTTTAGGCTGATTTTGTCGAAGTGACTGTAATTGCACGAAGATTATTTCGTGCACTGTCTACATTTTTGGTTTGATGGCGAGCAGGTCGAAGGCGCGGCGTTGAACGGGGGTCGGTTTTGCGAGGATCTCCACGGTTGTCTTGCCGGCGAAGCGGACAGTGTTGCGGGTCAACGTTGCCAGGTCTGCAATAAGGGATCGGAAGCTGTGGACCGGCAGGCCGTCGTCGGTGCGCTTGCTGGCGGCTTTTCGGCGTGCGGCGGGCGACGGCTTAGCCTTGGCCACCGGTGAGGGCCTGTGCGCCTCGGCGGCGGCGCGATCATGGTCGGCAAACAGGATCGGCGCCAACGCCTGACGCATATGCCACTCGACATGGTAGGCCAGCATGCAGAGGAAGACATGGGCGCGCACCCGCGGCCCGGTCCAGTGGAACACCGGCCGCACCTCCAGATCGACGGTTTTGAGACAGCGGAAGGCGCGCTCGACCCGGGCCAAGCCTTTGTAGGTACGGACCGCCTCGTCGGCTTCCATGACCTCGGCTGGCAGATTGGTGCGTAAGACATAGAAACCATCGAGGGCCGCCTCGGCGGCGATCGCCGGCAGATCGCGGTCAAACCGTATGTCGTTATCGCTGATGGTCACCTGAAAGTGTTTGCCGACCTTGCGCCGGCCAAGCACCTTGCCGACCGCTTGGCCGATCGCGGCCGCGCCGTGCAGCGGCTGCCGCCGCCGCCGCACCCGTTCCTGGATGCCCACAAGATCGCGCTCGGTGAGATCAAGCAGTTCGTCGCGTTTGCGCCGGCGCTCCTCGGCCAGGGCCGGATTGCGGCAAACGATCAGACGCTCACCAGGATAGTCCGGGCTCTCGATCTCGGCCAGGTCACGGTCATCAAACAGCGACAGCTGCAGCGGGCCATCCTCGCCGGCAAGCTGACGGATCGCCGGCGCCCGAAGCGCCGTCAGCCAATCCAGACCGGCCGGACGAACATCCTCCTCGATCCGGGCATTGGTGATCAGCCCACGGTCCGCCACCAGAACAACCCGCTGCAAGCCGAAGCGCCTCTTCAGCTTGTCGATCTGGCTGGATAGCGTCGAGGGGTCGGCGACATTGCCGTCAAACACCTCAACCGCGACCGGACAGCCCTCGGCGCTACACATCAGCCCGATGACAATCTGTAACTTGTCCTTGCGACCGTCGCGGCTGTAACCAAACCGGGCAAGCGGGCAGCAGCGCCCCTCCAGCCATGTCGAGGTCACGTCGTACAGCACCAACGTGCCACCCGAAAGATGGCGGCGCGCCAGTCCCGCCTCGATCTCGGGCTGCCTCTCACCAAGCCAATCGAGCGCCGAATAGACCTCGTTCGCGCCCACCTGGCCGAGCTCGAGGTG
>JAAEOK010000099.1 GCA_024244705.1 Alphaproteobacteria bacterium | reverse complement strand
AAACTATTTCCGGCACGGATTTGAGCAAGAATGATTCCTAAATGACCCGGGGGCGATTCTTTCTTTTCGCTAGTGGCACCGTGTCGATTCTTTTATTGCGAGCCCTGCCCATCTCACCGACTTTTTCAGCACCCTGCTAGATTCACCCTAAACCTCGATAATTGTGTCGCTGCGTTTCTCGCTGTCGGGGGTCGGCCGCAAAAACGTCCGCTTTCTGCGGTAAATGAGTCGAGGTCGGTCTCGACGTCTGGTCTCTGCCGGCCACCGGCCACGACTCATGTCGGCCACCGAGGGCGAGGTATGGATCCCGGACGTGCAGCGCATTCACTTCTAAAGTTCGCTTTGCGGCCGAGAGAAGACAGTGGGCGGAACCCGATCCGACTTCGGCTCAGAGCCAGACCCGCCACATTTGCACATTGATCCAAGTCAAGGCGGCCGGCGGATTAGTCTGCAGGATTCCCCTCATCCGCGTCTTGCCGGAGGTACTGTCCAATGAGGGTATCCTCGCTAGCTTGAATGCTCTCGGTAGGCCTGATTGCGGTTTCAGGGGGTCCGGGCAACGCCGCCGCTGGTCAGACGAGCGGTAGTGGTAAGGTATTCGTACTGGTCACAGCTTTCACCAACTTCTACTTGGTCCCGATGCCTAACGACGGAGTTGTTGCAGTCAAACCGTTGTCATTTGCGGTGAGACAAATGTCGACGTCGGGCCAAGCTCTGACTTGCCGGTGCTTTCGAATGCAAAGGTACCTCGACGGCCCGGCAACAGCTGAATGCGCTTGCGGCACACCGATCGAAAAGCCGCGTAGGAGGCGATCATGCCGAAGATCACGTTCATAACCGCCGACGGCGTGCGCCGCGAGGTCGCGGCCGAAGCCGGTGAGACCCTACTGGAAACGGCACGCCGGACGTGCGTGGAAATCGAGGGCGCGTGCGAAGGCTCGCTGGCGTGCTCGACCTGCCATGTGCTCGTCGACGACGCCCATTTCAACACCCTGCCGGTGCCGCATGAGGGCGAAAGCGACATGCTGGACCTCGCCTTCGGTCGGGGTCCGACTTCGCGGCTGGCTTGCCAGGTCGTTGTCACTGACAAGCTCGACGGTTTAACCGCGGCCGTCCCAGAGCCGTTCGATATCTGACCGCCGCCTCGACGCACACGGCCGCACAGGAGAACGACCAATTGGGGAAAAGATCATGACGCATTGGACCGATTTCGGCATCTGGCAGGCGACCGACATTCATTGGGACCGATTCCAGGCCTCCCGAGCCGACCCCGATCTCGTCAAACTGGTCAAGGCGGCGAGCCTGGTCGAGCATAACGCTCCGGTCTACGCCCAGTATCTGTGTAACGTGTTCCACGACGATCCCGCCTTCGCGAAGCTGGCCAAGGACTGGTCCGACGAGGAGGTCAAACACGGCAAGACGCTGGCCCGCTACGCTATGCTCGCCGATCCCGACTTCGATTTCGACGTGGCCTTCAAGCGCTACACCGAGGGCTTTCGGGTGCCCGTGGATGTGAGCGAGTCGGTGCGCGGCTCGCTGACTGGGGAGATCCTGGCGCGTTGCGTCGTGGAGACCGGCACCAGCTCCCACTACACGGCGATCCGCAGGGCGACCGACGAGCCGCTCCTTCAGGAGCTGTGCCGCAACCTCGCGGCCGACGAGCTGCGCCACTACAAGACCTTCTGGGAGTTCTCCAAAAAGCTCCGCGAGAAGGAAGGGATCGGCCTCGTCAGACGCGCCCGGGTCGTCATCGGCCGGGTCGCCGAGGCCCAGGACGAGGAACTCGCCTACGCCTTCCATTCGGCCAACGAGAAACCCGGCAGCTTCAATCTCAAGCGCTCGAACGAGACCTATGCCGGGCACGCCTATGGGCTCTACCCGCCCTATTTGCTGGAGCGCATCGTCGCCATGTTGTTGAACGTGATCGGCCTCAAGCCGCACGGTCGGTTGAACCGCCTGATAAGCCGGTTGGCACATTGGAAAATGCAGAGGCGCGCCCGCCGCTTCGCCGCCACGCAACCGGCATAGCCGGCGGTCGGAGCGGAGCTCGACGGGCGCTGTCGGCCGCTCACTCGGTGTCGGCTAGTTTCTGGTCCGTCCCGTAGGGTTTCCGTCCGGCGGCCGACCACGGCGTCAGCAAGCTTGCCCGATGCTTCGGCATCGCGCTGCGCGCGCTTCCTTGTGGACCGGCGCGCCAGACGCGAAACAGAATTGACCCGGAGTTCATAGAAAGGGTTCTAGCCGACGGAGTTCAGCATGGCGTTGGCGTGGTCGCTGTGCCGGCCCTTCAGGTTGCTGCGCCCGAGATGGCCCTCGTTTTTCATGTGTCCGACCACTGCCTCGATGCCCGATCGGCGCCGGAACTCCCATTTAATCCACGCTTCGCACCGAAGGCAGGGAGGCCCAAATCGCCATGAACCGAGACATTCCAAGATCTGGGCTTTAGGACAGCTTTTTTTCCATATAGGGCGCCAGGGTTGACTCAAATCAAGGGATCCAGGTTGGTGATATGCCTCCATGTCGTAGCTAGGCGAAGGGAAAGTCTCTTCTGTCGATGATTGAGTGCGTAAAGCATGGAGAGTTCGACCCGTTTCGATCCACCCCTATCGCCGGTCTTGCTCGCGGGTATGGCGCTCAGGCCGCTGCCGCCGGTCTTGTTGCAGCCGTTGCTCAACGTCGCTACGACAACTGTCAGCCATTGCCATCCTGGCCTGTTCGACCGATTGGCGGCACTTCCAGACTCGACCTTTCTGATCGACCCCGTAGATCTACCCATCGGATTCCTGCTGCGGCCGTCCCCGCCGCCGAGCCTCGTGGCACTCGCCAAAGACATCCAAACAGAGGCGCCGACGGCGACGATTCGGGGCCCTCTGCTGACGCTGATACAACTGCTCGAGGGGAAACTCGATGGCGACGCCCTGTTCTTCTCTCGCGATCTCGTCGTTGAAGGCGATACGGAGGCCGTGGTGACGCTCCGCAACGCCATTGATGGCGCCGGTATCGACCTAAAGGACGACCTGCTATCGGTGTTGGGCCCTTTGGCACCGCCGATCGGGAGTTTGGTCGATCGGTGGGTCGCCGCTTTCACGCGCACGGAACGGAATCTCGAAATCGTCAGGCGAGCGATCCTGGCGCCTGTGGCCGGTCGCTGTGAGGCTCAGGCCGCCGAATTGCGGGACCTTCGGGAACAAGTGGCCGAGTTGGTCAGACAGCGGGCCCACCGCAGCGTTCGGCGTTCCCGTCCGACAGGAACGAGAGGCAACTGATGGGTGCTCGACTGGAACTGGTTTGTCCGGCGGGCAACCCGGCCGCGCTGAGGGCGGCGGTGGACGCAGGCGCCGATGTCGTCTATGCCGGCTTCGCCGACGAAACGAACGCTCGCAACTTCCCCGGTCTTAATTTCAGCCGCGACGAAATGGCGGAGGGCATTGCCTACGCTCGTGAACGACGATGCTGCGTTTATGTTGCCATCAATACCTATCCCGGCGCCGGCAATTCGGCCCCGTGGCGGCGAGCGGTCGATGATGCCGCCGCGCTCGGCGCAGATGCCGTGATTCTCGCCGACATCGGATTGCTCGATTATTCCCAGCGATCGCATCCCGATTTGCGTCGGCATCTTTCGGTTCAGGCGTCGGCCTCGAACGCCGAGGCCATTCGCTTTTATCACCAGGCCTTCGGGGTGAAGCGGGTGGTCTTGCCCCGGGTGCTAACGGTTTCGGAAATCGCCGACCTTAACGCACGGATTGAGGTCGAAACGGAAGTTTTCGCTTTTGGCGGAATGTGCGTGATGGCGGAAGGCCGGTGTTCCCTTTCCTCCTATGTCACGGGCCAATCGCCCAACACCGACGGCGTCTGCTCACCGGCGAGCCACGTCTATTATGAAAAACGGAATAGCGACCTCGTCTCGCGACTGGGCGATTTTACCCTCAACGTGTATTCCGATGGCGAGGCGGCGGGCTACCCAACCCTTTGCAAGGGGCGTTTCGTAACCAATGGCCGCGCCTCTTATCTGTTCGAGGAACCGACCTCGCTCAATGTCCTAACGATGCTTCCCGAGCTGACCGCCGCGGGGGTCAGCGCCTTGAAGATCGAGGGTCGACAGCGCGGCCGTGCTTATGTCGCCAGGGTCGTAGCGACATTCCGCCGCGCGGTCGATGCGGCGGCCCGTGGCGATATGGTTCCCGCCGGCGAATTGGACGCCATGACCGAGGGTCAACGACAAACCGCTGGCGCGTACGATAAGAGCTGGCATTAATCGGACGGCTAGATGACCACGACACTCTCTCTTGGCCCTGTTTTGTTCAACTGGGACGCTGAAGACAGGCGCGATTTCTATTTCCGCATCGCCGACGAGGCGCCCCTCGACACCGTCTACGTGGGCGAGGTCGTGTGCTCGAAACGGGCACCGTATTTCGATCCTCATCTTCCCGCTGTGGTGGATCGTCTGCGGCGCGGCGGCAAGCAGGTCATCCACTCCACGCTGACGCTGATCCTGTGCGAGCGGGAGATGGACGCGGTACGGGCCCTTGCCGAGGTGCCGGAAGTCCTGATCGAGGCTAACGACATCGGCGCCGCCGCATTGCTGGCGGGGCGCCGCCACATCGTCGGCCCATTTGTCAACGTCTATAACGAATGCACACTGGCGTATCTCGCGCGCCAGGGCGCGGTCCGGGTATCTCTACCCTGGGAATTGTCGTCACGGTCGTTGGTGGCGCTGGCAAAATCCGATGCTGCAGAGCTGGAGGTCCAGGTGTTCGGACGCGTGCCGCTGGCGATTTCGGCGCGCTGCTACCATGCGCGCGCCCATGGTCTCCACAAGGATGGCTGTCAATACGTTTGCGCCGAGGATCGGGATGGCATGAGCGTCGAGACCCTCGACGGGGATTCCTTCCTCACCGTTAATGGCACTCAGACGCTTTCTCATACGGTGGCAAACCTGATCGGCCAACTCGAAGAGCTTCAGGAGATGGGTATCAGGGCATTTCGCTTGTGGCCACACGCCATCGATATGGTCGCGGTCGCCAAGGTGTTCAGGGACGTTCTCGATGGCAAGCAAACGCTTGGCGATGGCCGTCGGCGGCTCGACGCGCTTGCCGGTTTGGCACCGTTCGCGAACGGGTTCTACACCGGTGGAAAAGGCGCAGCCGTATCGCCCTAGAGTCTTCTCTGCGAATAGGGCGGGTAGCAGATTGGCCTGGTCGAATACGGTTCGTGTTCGGCCGTGACGCCTGGCATACACTTCTTCTCCGGCCGTCCAAATCTCGATCCAAGCCGCGCCAATTGTCCGCTTTGGGTCGGTAGAGGATATCGGCGCCGCCAACGACTTCCGTCTGCTTTGTTCTTCAAAGCCTTATGGTTGTTGCACGGGGGAGGGCGTGGAACACCCTAGCAGGCTGCTGAAAAACTATTTCCGGCACGGATTTGAGCAAGAATGATTCCTAAATGACCCGGGGGCGATTCTTTCTTTTCGCTAGTGGCACCGTGTCGATTCTTTTATTGCGAGCCCTGCCCATCTCACCGACTTTT